>NZ_JBFTLQ010000085.1:0-31352 GCF_056396525.1 Cupriavidus sp. 05T41 | reverse complement strand
GGCGCACACAGCGCCCAGCGCCGCCGCGGCCAGCGCGCCGATCACGGCCTGGCGCTCGCCTGGCCGCCCGCGCAGCCAGCCGGCGGCCAGCACCAGCGGCCCGGCGGCGACCAGCGCCTCGGCCAGAAAGGCGGCAATCCAAAGCCCGGCGCCCGCAAGCCCTGCCGGGGCGTTCAGGTGCTGGAACAGCGTGAGATTGAGGGCGAGCAGCGTCGGCATCGGGATCCTGCGAGTCTGGCGATGCGACAAGGATAGGGCGCGGTGGCTTAAGAAACTCTTAAGGGCGGTGCCACTGTCACGCCTCGCCTTGACCATGCCGTGCTTGTTTCAACCTTTGCGTCACGGGCTTCCGCCCCGTGTAGCCCGAGGCCAAGGTGCTCATCGAGCGCAGGCCACACAGTGCCCATCGCCATCAACCTCCGGCCAGGCTGGGAGCGCAGGTCCACTGTGATCAATCACAGTTTGCCGCCAAGCTGTTCGTGCATACAATCGCAGCAATTCCACCGCTGAAGAAATACGGGCGCTCCATGCCGACCTCCGGCCGCAAGCTKAACGCAGTCTTGAACGCAGTTCCATCCCGAGCAGTCGCAGGGGCGGTGGCGGCGTGCGCGGTCGCAGCCGATTTCAAGACGCCGGCCGCTACGACGGTTGACGGCTACACGCCCGAGCCGCCGCCAGCCCAGACCTCTCCTGCCGCMACTCAGAGTTGTTCCCCGCGGGCAACGTCTTCTGGAGGCTGGCCGGCCAGGTCGCACAAGCTTTCTTTGCCGGTGGCACGCTCAATCGCTTGCATGGCGCGTCTCCAAATCCTGCTCGTCCTATGGGTCGATTTCCAAGGCTGCAACCCGCGCATCCAGCTTTTGCGGATTCTCACGCTGTCGTACCGACGAGCACGCCAGACGTGCTTTACCCGAGCATTCCCTGTCACGCTGCGGCGCTACTGCACATTCGGCTATCCCATGATCCTGATGGAGGCGACCGCGCTTTAACAGCATTCCTGCAATCGGCTTGGCGCAAGCTGCATACGCGCAGTCGTCGTTCCCCGCGTTGTCCGCGTTGCAATGCCGGTTTAACTCGCTATGACGGCGTGGATACCAGTGGGTTGCCACAGTTCTTCTGTCATCACTGTCAACGCCGATTTAATCGATTGACCGGCACTCCGATGGCCAGGCTTAAATCGCCGGATAAGGTGTGGACGTATTTCCACCTCCTGTCGAAGCCCATTTCGGTTGCCGCATGTGCAAGGCAACTCGACATCGCGCACGAAACGGTATTGAACTGGTCGTTGCAGACGCGCTTGTGGTTGCTTGCGTTGKATCCCACCGGAACCTGGGAGCGCCGCGTGCAGCTTGGCGTGCGCTATGCGGTGGCACCGTCCAGCGCGCTGGAAAGCCCAGTCTTCCCGTCGCAGGGCTGCAGGTGTGCTTTGGCAAGGGACGAAGGCGCGTTTCAAGGCGGCGCGGACAACGGGCCCTTGTTAATGCGGGTCTGCCCGCTATGTGAGCGGGCGCGTAGCCTCGCAAACAAGTAGCAGGACAATAAGAAAGGCGTCGTCGTGGTCTCCGGCCGGTGGCCAAGCCCGCTACKGCACCCGATGTCACGAACACGTTGGTGCGCAGGTAGTACTACCGTTCATACACGATMATTGCGCCGACTACGAATGGCGAGAGCAAGCGGGCGCCAACGTAACGAAGGACCGCAACGTATGTGCGACAGGGTCATCCCTTGTGCTTGAAAGATAATTCTTTCAAACACGCTAGTCTCTTGCGGCACCTCCCCACCAGACACGGATCGTTTCGGTCATTTTTACCGCGGACTATTGACGCAATTCTCTGTCAATTTAATTAGATTCCGTCATCGCTTGAAAATGGTCAGGGGTAGCTTACGCCTAAGCGAGTGAAGCTCGACGCATTAGGGAAATTCCGGGGCAACAGAAAGCTCCCTGCAATGGATTGGAAAGCTCTTTGTAAGATGCCCCTGTCATAAATGCGCAGACTATATGTAGGGAGCGTTTTATGTATAAGAAACCAACTAAAATAAAAGTTGGTGCAGCCGTATTTCTGGTGTGTGCTTCCAGGGTTGCGTTTTGTGTCGAGCTGAGTGGAGACACCAATCCAGTGCCGCTCGTGCCGGCAGCGACGAAGCCAGTGCCAGCCAGCAGCACGCCAGCCACTGGATGGKACCGGTCAGTMCCGGGGACGCGCGCGCCTGACGCGTCCGAGACTTCTCCGGCCACGACGGTCAGTGAGGAAGAAAAGACGAAGGGTCTCGTCGGACCGGGGTTCTCCTTGTGGGAGTTGTCGGAAGAGTTGCGCGCCAGCAACCCGCAACTGATCCAGGCTCGCTCGCTGTATATGGCAGCGAAGGCCACAGTGCCGCAGATCGCCGCCCCCAACAATCCGCAGGTGGGGTTCATCTGGAGCAACCTGCCCAAGAACAGTCCGCTGGCGCTGGCGCGCGCCGAGACCTTTAGCTATACGCTCACGCAGTCCATCCCCTTTCCGGGCAAGAAGGCACTGGCCGCCGATATCGCCAACACGCAGGCAGAGTCCATCGACGCGCAGCGCGACGCGCTGTACCTGCAACTCTATGCGCAGCTAAGCACGACCTACTTCCAGGCGCTGGCGCAGAAGGCACAACTCGATGTGTTGCACCTCAATCTCAAGCGGCTGGAGCAGGTCAAGCAGGTGGCACGCATCCGCTACGCCAACAATGCGGCGGGCTATGTCGACTATCTGAATGCACAGGTGGCCCAAAGCAGCGCGCAGAACGACACCTTTGGCCTGGAACGCCAGTACGACAACGCACTCAAGACCATCAACACGCTGATCGGCAAGAATCCCGAGTTTCCGCTCGAATTGCGCCAGGACGCCAGCGCAGCACGCTTGCCGCCCACGCCTTTGCCCGAACTGGAGGATATGGCGCTGCGGGAGCATCMCAATATCCGTGCCTCGCGCTTCMAGGTGGAAGCGGCCGAGAAAGGCGTGCGCCTGGCCCGCAAGGCCTATCTGCCCGACTTCCAGATCGTTGGCACCTTCAACGGCAACAACCCGCCACTGGGCTTCAAGCCGGCCAGCTACGGCATCGAGTTCGACGTCATCATTCCGCTGTTCTTCTTCACCAAGGAGAAATATGGCGTGGATGAGGCCGTGGCCAACAAGGTGGCGTCCGACGCCAATCAACAGTCGGTAAGTCAGCAGACCCTGCTGGCGGTGGACACCGCGCACAACAACCTGCGGCAGTCGGTGAACCAGGCCGAGTTCCTGCGCCAGCGGCAACTGCCTGAAGCCCTGACAGCATACAAGATGGCCTTCACCAACTACGCCAATAACAATGCCGTCTTCACCGACCTGCTCACTGCGAGCTCCGCGCTCAAGAATGCCGAACTCGCAGTAACACAAGCCGAGTCCGAAGCACGCCAAGCCTACTACACGCTCGCCGCCGCGGTGGGCCGGGACAAATTCTGAAGGCCGTCGGGCCTGGAACCTATGAACAAGAATCTAATGATTAGCGCCGGCTTCGTGGTAGTCCTCACCGCCGGCATMTGGGGCGGAAGAAACTGGGCCCAAATGCAGCAGCCCGACCAGCGTGGCAAGGCGGTCGAGTCGGTGCAGGCTGCCTCGTCCTACGCCAACCCCGAGGCCGCCAGGCCGCGCCCCGTGCCATCGCTGCTAAAGCTGCCTGATGGCGGCTTCGACCCAAAGGCGGTCAAGTCCGTGGTGTTCAGCCCGCAAGCCGTGACGATCGACACGCCMACGCCCGGCAAGCTGGCCTACAACGTGCAGCAAGCCAAGCTGGCGTCCGCGCGCGTGGCCGGCCGCGTGGAGCGCATCCTTGTGTTCGAGGGCGCCGTAGTCCATGCCGGTCAACCACTCGCCGAGCTGTACTCGCCCGAATACATCGCTGCGCAAAATGAGTTCCTGCTTTCGCACAACGCCTATCACACCTTGAGCAACAGTGACCTGAAGGAGTTGGTGGATGATGCCAAGCTGACCATGCAGTCGTCCGAGAACAAGCTGCGTGTGCTGGGCGCGTCCGCCGAGGACATCGCGCGCATCCGCGAGCGGGGCACCGTTTCCGACACCTTGACCGTCCGCGCGCCGATCGGAGGCACCATCGTCAAGCGCGACATGGATCCGGGCTCCTATCTCAATGTCGGCGATTCGCTGATGAGCGTCATCGACACGCGTTCGATCTGGTTCACTGGCAATCTCTACGAAAACGATATCAAGAATGTACGCCTGGGCCAGACCATCGAGATTGAAACCCCGGCCTATCCAGGACGGCACTACCGAGGGCGTGTCAGCTTTATCGCGCCCAATGTCGACGCCGACACCCATACCCTGCAGGTGCGTTGCGACGTGCCCAACCCGGACGGCACGCTGAAGCCCGAGATGTATGCCACAGCGCGCATCGTCACCGGCAGCACCCAAGCCCTGGTGGTGCCGCAATCGGCCATTGTCAAGGACCAGGGCAAGCTCTACTTGATGCTCCAGCCTGACGACAGGCACATCGAGCGCGTGCCCGTGCAAGGCACACCGCTGAGCGACGGCACCTTCCAGGTCACCGACGGCGTGCCGGCGGGCGCGTCCGTGCGAGTGGTGACGCAGGGCGGCATGCTGCTCAACGAAATGCTGCTCAAGCAGGAGGACTGAGATGGTCTTCTCGCCCATTAGAAGCGTCCTCAAGCGGCGCCTGGTTATCGTCTTCCTGGCCCTTGGCCTGCTGGCGGCCGGCGTGCTGAGCTTCTTGCGKCTGCCGCTGCAAGCGTATCCCGGCGTGGCGCCGGTGACGGTGCAAGCCATTACGCAGTGGCCCGGACGCAGTACAGTCGAGGTAGAGCAGCAGATTACGATCCCTGTGGAGAACGCACTGGCCAGCGTGCCCGACGTGCAGTCCTTCCGCTMGGTTTCGCTGTTCGGGCTGTCGGTGGTGACCGTCAAGTTCAAGGAGGGCGTGGACAACTTCAAGGCGCGCCAGAACTTCGTCACCTACCTGTCGCAGGCCAACCTGCCAACTGGCGTTCAACCCAACCTGTCGCCGGACGGCGACGCCACCGGCGAGATCCTGCGCTACCKGATCGAGGCCAACGGCGTTGACGTGACCACGCTAAAGACCTACCAGGACTACAGCGTCTACAAGGAGATCAAGCACGTTCCTGGCGTGGCCGAMATCACAGCGTTCGGCGGCATGGTCAAGCAGTACCAGATCGTGCCAACGCCCGAGAAGCTGCAGGCCTACGGACTCTCGCTCAAGMAGGTGGTGGATGCGGTTTCCAACGCCAACGCCAATACCGGCGGTGGCCTGATGAAGTCCGGCGAGCAGCAGTTCGTGGTGCGTGGCGTGGGCCTGCTGCAAACGCTCGACGATATCCGCAACGTTACCGTCTCCGTATMCCAGGGCGTTCCGGTGCGCGTGCGCGATATCGCCGTGGTCCGGGTGGGCAACACCCCGCGCCTGGGCATGGTGCAGTTCGACCAGCACGACGATATCGTCGAAGGCATCGTGCTGATGAAGCGCGACGAGAATGCCACCGAGGTGCTGGCACGCGTGCGCGACAAGATTGCCGAGATCAACCAGAACGTGCTGCCGAAGAATATCCAGGTCAAGACCTTCTATGACCGGCAGAACCTGCTCGACATCACCATGGGGACCGTCGAACACGCGCTGTTCGTCGGCATCTCGCTGGTGCTGATCGTGCTGTTMATCTTCCTCGGCAGCTTCCGCGCTGCGGCGGTGGTGGCGGCGGTGATCCCACTGGCCTTGTGCGTGTCCTTCATCAATATGGACCACTTCAAGGTGCCGGCCAATCTGATCTCGCTGGGGGCAATCGACTTCGGGTTGATCGTKGATGCCGCGGTGATCGTCATGGAGAACATCATGCGCCACCTGGAGGAGGGCGAGAGCAATGTCGCGGACGGCATCGTCAAGGCCACCAGCGAAGTCCAGCGCGCCATGATCTTCTCCACCGGCATCATCATCGTGGCCTATTCGCCGTTGTTCTTCATGGGCGGGGTGGAGGGGATCATCTTMAAGCCGATGGCATTCACMATGGGCTTCGCGCTGTTGGCGTCGATCGTGCTCGCGTTGACTTTCGTKCCGGCGGTGACGTCCTYCGTATTCCGTGGATCGCTGCGGCCGCATTCGCCGAAGTTTATCGCGGTGATCCTGAGCGGCTACAAGCCCCTGCTGCGCAAGCTGTTGAGAAAGCCCGGCCTGGTCTTCCTGGCCGCCTTCGTCGGCCTGGCCGGCACGCTGTACAGTTCGCGCTATCTCGGCACGGAGTTMCTGCCCACGCTGGAGGAAAACAATCTGTGGCTGCGCATCACGCTGCCCAACACCGTTGACCTCGACTACTCGGCTTCCATCGCGCGCGACCTCCGCGGCTTCTTCCGCGATCAGCCTGAGGTGAAAACCGTGTCGGTACAGATCGGACRCCCGGATGACGGCACAGATTCCACCGGCGTGTTCAACCAGGAATACGCGCTCTACTTCAAGCCACCTGCCGACTGGCCCAAAGGCGCCACCAAGCAGCAGGTGGTGGAACGGCTGAGCCAGCACCTGAATCGCATCCCAGGCATCGAGTACAACTTCTCGCAGTACATCCAGGACAATGTGAACGAGGCGCTGTCCGGGGTCAAGGGCGAGAACTCAGTGAAGATCTACGGCTCCGACCTGGTGACGCTGCAGGACAAGGCCAGGGAAGTCGAGTCGATCCTGAAGAAGGTACCGGGACTGGCCGACGTCGGCATCTTCAAGGAACTGGGCCAGCCCACGCTGAACATCACGGTTGACCGCGAGAAAAGTGCACGCTTCGGCATGAACGTCAACGACATCCAGTCGGCGGTGCAGTTCGCCATCGGCGGCGATGCGGTGACCAACATTCTGGAAGGCGAGAAGACTTTCGGGCTGTCGGTGCGGCTGCATGACCAGGCGCGCAACAACCCGGATGTCATCGGGCGCCTCCTGGTGGATACGCCTGACGGTCAGCGCATACCGCTGTCGATGGTGGCCAAGGTGGAAGCCACGGATGGCCCGTTCTTCGTCTACCGTGAAACCGGCAAGCGCTACATCGCCATCAAGTTCGGCGTGCGCGGGCGTGACCTGGGCAGCGCGGTGGCCGAGGCGCAGGAAAGAGTGAACAAGGCGGTGACACTGCCGGCAGGCTACAGCATCTTCTGGGACGGACAGTTCAACCAGATGAAGATTGCGCAGAAGAAGCTGGCCGTGATCGTGCCGCTGACCATCCTGGTGATCTTCCTGCTGCTGTACAGCACCTTCGGCAACTTCAAGGATGCGCTGATGGTAGTGCTGAACGTGCCATTCGCGGCAATTGGAGGTTTGCTGTCACTGCATATCGCCGGCGAAACCCTGTCGATCTCGGCGGGCATCGGCTTCCTGTCGCTGTTTGGCATTGCGATCCAGGACGGCGTGATCCTGATCTCCTACGTCAACCGGCTGGCGCAGTCCGAAGATTTGCACGAAGCCGTGGTTGAAGGCGCGGCGCTGCGCCTGCGTCCGGTGGTGATGACCGCCATGCTGGCCGGCCTGGGCCTGCTGCCAGCGGCGCTTTCGCACGGCATCGGATCGGAAGCGCAACGCCCGSTGGCGCTGGTGATCGTGGGCGGCATGGTGACCACCACGCTGCTGACGCTACTGGTGCTGCCCGTGGTATTTGCTTGGGTCAATCGCCATCGCGGACGTAAGGGCGGGCCCCATGCAGCCTCGCTGACGCCGGCCGAAGGCGTCTGAATCTGAATTCACCATCGGCCGGTGCGCGCGAGGCGTACCGGCCACAGAAGAGGAGATTGTCATGACCAGGGAAATGCGTGTCCTTCCCATGCTGCTGGCTACCGTATTTTGCTTCTGCCTCGGCGCGACTTTCAGCGCGACGGCGAAGACCTCAAGCCAAGGCAAGCAGCAGGCAGCAAAACCGTCAAAACAGCAGAACCGGAATTCCGTCCTTCCCGCCAACACCCGGCCCTAGCATTCGCCGGTCTCGCAAAACGCGTGCAGTCCGTTCGAGAGCTTGAAAGAAGTAAGCCCTGCAAACCAAACACGTTTGCAGGGCTTTATCACCGATTGCGGTAACGAAGCTTCGATCAGCTCGATTAAGTGTCTATTGAGGTACCCGCACAACCTATGCGGGCGGATTATTTATTATTTCTGGCAAAGGCTACCATCGCACTTTAGTCCATTGCAGCAATTGTTGTCCTTGCCGCACAGTTCGTTCTCCTGTTTGCAACTGTCTGCGGTCACTGTCGAAAATGGACCTCGCTTGATTGTACTTGCCAAGAACAAAGGAAGCCGTGAATCGACATTTTCGCGATGTGCTTGGGATATGGGCGGCTGGCGCGGTGCTKGGCTTGGTGGGGACTKTGCGAAGCTACTGAACGTGACGCTAAGCGTCGACAGGGCCACGCACAAGAGKATTCGGTTGCGCATATTATTAACTCCATTTTATTGCCAGATATGATTCCCCCGGTACGGCCCAGCGTAGGAAAAGGCATTAGGAATTGCAAGACAGTTCTGCGACTCGGATAGTCGCCGCACCACTAGTGGAAATCGGAGAGCGACGACGACGGTTGCCACTTGGAAGCATTGGCTCGCGTGGGAAATGGAATCCCCGCGGCACCGCGGTCCGCCTGGCGCTGGAGCAGGCGACGGATGGTCTTTTCGGCGTGACGGCGAATTTATTCTGGATCGGCTCTTCGCGGAAATCGACATCGATGTCTGGTGACGCGCCGCGTTCCCAGGAACCTTTAAAAAGCGGAATGCCTCCGCATCACCGATCCGCAGCCGCACGCCGGCATGCAACGCCAACCGCGATTCACGGGCGAAGCCGACTGGCGCGGCCGCGCGTTTCAGATATTTGCCAGGCAAGCAGCCCCGGGAGGAAGATGATCAGGTCCCGGATGCGGCGTGCACCCGCCAGGGCAATGCAGGTCGCGGGATCAATACCCAGTGCGGTACCAATCACGACAAATCCCCCTTCCTGAACCCCGAGCRCCGCAGGTACAAAAAAGGCTGCGCTACTGAGTGCGTGAATCAKAGCTTCGAGCACCACGGCGTCCACAACGCTTACCTGTGCCCCAAGGAAATGCAGCGCCAGCCAAAGCTCCAGCGCGGTCGATATGTACTGGAGCGGCTGCCAGAAGAATAGAAAGCGGAAAATGATCGGCCGGCGGCGCCAGATCAGCTTGATCGACTGATCGATCCTTGCTGGCTGACCTGTCAGCGCAGCAATTTTCCCGCTGGTAATCTTGCTGAGCACACGGCCGAGCCGTTCAAACKGGCTTGCGTGCTGCACCAATGCAAACAACACAAGCAGCGGCAGAAGCACCACCACGCCCCAGGCGAGATTGCCGGCGAGCTGGAAGGCTTTCGAGTCGGAATGCGCCGTCAGCAGGAAGCCGATTCCGACCATCGTAAATATCAGCTGGCTGATCAAGGTGAGTTGCATATCCACGATCAGGCTTGCCGATGCGGTCGACGACCGCAGTCCCCATTKCCGCATCAGGCGGAAGGAAACAATCTCGCCTCCCACACGTGCAACTGGCAGCAAGCTGTTCACAGACTCTCGAATCCAGACAAGGCGCAACATCGAGCCAATCCCCGGGCGTTTCGCTTCCAGAACCAGCGTTCTCCAATCGCACGCGTTGCACAGCATGGGAAGCCAATGCACAAGCCCGGCGAGAATCAACCCGCCTCCCGCTGTGCGCATCAATGAGAACACCTCGGTAGGGTCTTCGTGCCAGACGAGCCCAAGCGCAGCCAGCAAACCGATAAGAGCGGTGATGGAACCGAGATATCTCATKATACGAATATCAGTCCTCTTTGACGGGACGTAGCAGACCACTGCCACTAACCTCGAAGCTGTTTTTTGCCAGTGGCGAGATGACCCGCCTTGTCGAGGCTAATGAGCCATCTTGGAAAAATCAACTGTTATAAATACGAGGCTCAGGATAACCATTCTTATTCGCGTTTTCAACCAGCCTTCGAGTTATCCGCCAGCCGGGACATCGCGATGTGTCGCAGGTGGAGAAAGCAGCATGTGCGTATGCCATTGCTCGCTTTGTCGAGCCATCTGTCCGAGAGCAGGCTTTCCGGTACTCGACTTGGAACTGCATTTCCATCTGAGAAACCATTGCGATGACGATTGGCGGCGGACGGCCGGCAGCTGCAGAGCGCGTGTTTGCATCGTACTCTGCCGCCCCACATGCCGCTGGC
Source organism: Cupriavidus sp. 05T41 (assembly GCF_056396525.1). Classification (NCBI taxonomy): domain Bacteria; kingdom Pseudomonadati; phylum Pseudomonadota; class Betaproteobacteria; order Burkholderiales; family Burkholderiaceae; genus Cupriavidus; species Cupriavidus sp. 05T41. The sequence continues at coordinate 21,122 of NZ_JBFTLQ010000085.1, read as the reverse complement.
GCCGCGTTCAATTCCAGAGGGATGAACTCCGAAAAAACTTCGCGGCGTCGGGAATAAATCGCGGTGTCAGGCGGTTTTACATGGGCCTGGGACCGGAGAGCACCGTGATCGCAACCKACAAGTCCAGCCGCTTCGCAAAAGTGGCGTTGCCGCATCTGGACGCGGCCTATAACCTGGCGCGCTGGCTAAGCGGCAGTGCAAGCGATGCGGACGATATCGTGCAGGATGCCTACCTGCGTGCGTTCCGGTTCTTTGACGGCTTTCACGGCGACAATGCGCGCGCGTGGCTGCTGGCCATCGTCAGGAACACGTGGTTCAGCGAATGGCGCAGGCGGCACAATGCAGCKGATAACACGCCGTACGACGAAGCGCTGCATGGCGACGAGCGATTGCCGGGGTGGATCGACGATATCGGCAGCAATCCCGAAACGCTAGCGGTGCGCCATGGCGATGTGGAACTGGTGCACCGCGCGCTCGAACAGTTGCCGGTCGTCTATCGCGAAGTGCTTGTCCTGCGGGAGCTMGAAGACATGAGCTATCGCGATATCGCCCTGGTTGCCGACATTCCGATCGGCACCGTGATGTCGCGCCTGGCGCGCGCACGTCACCTGCTCTGCTCTGCGGTGCGCGCCGAGCAGGCGAGGGTGCGCGGCGGCATTGACGGCATCGCGCCCCGGCCGGTGCCGGTGCGGGGTCATTCGACGGGAGCGAATCATGAATGATGATGCGATGGAAAACTCGCTGCACGGCATGCTGCATGACGGATCGCTCTATCACCGTGCACCGGCGCATCTGCCTGCGCGCGTGCTGGCCGGGCTGCCGCGCGAGGCGCGTCCCCGCATGGCCCGCTTCGCATGGCCCGTGCTTTCCGCTAGCGGCGTGCTGGCGTGGGCCGGTGGCGGCCTTGCMGGAGTGGCGGCCTCGGMGCTGGTGTTCGGCACGCTCATTCTGGTGCAGCCGCCGCAGGCCGATGCACTGAGGCAGGCGATCGTATCGAGCCATGTGCGCGCGCTGTTGTCGCARCATCCGATCGATGTTGTATCGACCGACCAACACACGGTCAAGCCGTGGTTCAACGGCCGGCTCGACTATGCGCCGCCGGTCATCGACCTTGCGACGCAGGGTTTTCCGCTGGCAGGCGGTCGGGTGGACTATATCGACCGCCGCACCGTTGGCGTACTGATCTACCGCTACCAGAACCATCCGATCGATCTCTACATCCTGCCGGCAACGAGCGGCGCATTGGCAGCGGCAAGCTTTTCCACTGACGGATACGCGATTGCCCGCTGGCACCAGGACGGCATGAACTTCTGGGCCATCACCGATGCGGAGCCCGCGCACCTGCATGCCTTTGTTCAAGCGCTGCGAGCCACGCAAGGCGAKCAGGAATAAACCGGGCGCGGCCAGCGTTCTACTGGTGCACGGCGCACCGGTTCCGCAGGGATCCTGGATCGCCACGGAGACAGAGCGTCGTGCAGCACCAAGGCACAGCCTCCGTGGCGACACGCTCTGTGCCGCGGACCCTGGACTTACCGCATCTGGAGATTGTCATGAAATTCCTCATCCCGCTGGCTGCCGCCGCGCTGGCATCCTTCGCAGGCCAATCCTATGCCTTCGCCGGTCGCACCGACAATACCTGCGCCGACTGCAATACCCACGTTGCCGGGCCTCGCGATCCGTTCACGAACGGCGCGAAGACAGGCAAATTCGATGTCTTCACCGACGGCGAGAGGGTCACGGACCCGCGCGATCCGTTCACCGAAGGCGCTCACGCCTGAAATGCTGCTGTTGTGCCGCCGCCCAGCACGGTAACCGCYGTMTTTGGTTGCTGTGCGGGGTGCCGAACGGTCACGTTCTTCCAAACGGCGGCGTCACGGCTGGCCGTGCCGAAGAGCGCGTAGTCAGACCCGAGGCATCTGCGCCGCCCTGGATAGCACGCGGACACTCACCGGGTCATCGCRGCCTCGCAGGCGTGCGGACAGCTGCGGCAGGTCGGCGGCCAATACGCCGGCATGCAGAAAGACCTCTTCTGAGACGATCGCCTCGCAAGCAAGCTMTTTTGTCAACTGCTCAAGTCGCGAGGCCACGTTCAACGGGTCGCCAATCGCAGTGAATGCGACATGCTCGCGAAAACCAATCTGTCCCATTACCGCCCGGCCGCAGTGCAATCCGATGCCAAACCGGATCGTGGTCTGCAACTGCTGCTCGAGCGCAACGTTGAGTTCGTCAATGCTGGATGCTACCAGCGGCACCGCGCTTAGCGCCTGACGACAAGCGGCGGACGGCTCGCCGCTTAAGCCAAAGATCGCGAGCACTGCGTCCCCCAGGAACTGGTTTGGCACGCCGCCCGCCTGGACTACCGCGGAGCAGACCGCACTCAAGAAACGACTGACCACGAACAGACTGTCGAACGGCAGTCGTGTCGCCGCAAGCTTTGTGGAATCCCGCATATCCACGAACATGAACGCCGCGAATTGCTCATGCGGCATGACGTCCCACTGGCGCCGTTGCAGGAAGGCCGTGGATGCAGCCGGTGGCACCAGTGGCCACACGGAGAGGTCGTGGGTCGGCCGCAACTGGCAGGCGAGGCGCACTGTCTGCGAATCCGCTCCCAGCCGCTCCAGAACGCGCCGCTCTGCCTCGCCCGGCGCGGGCAGCGGTACATCGCTGAGCACGCGTACCCGGCACAACGTGCATCGGGCGCGGCCGCCGCAGGCGCTGGCATGGGGAACGCCGGCCATGCGGCTGGCCTCGAGAACCGAAAATCCGAGCGGTGCGAACACCTTTCGCCCGTCCGGATACAGAACGCAGAGGCGCCCGATCCGGCGCTCCCGCGCAGTGCGCACCAGCCGCGCTGCGAGCACCAGCAGCAGCGCGCCACCATCGAAGAGCAAGAAGTCGTTGCGCAGCTCGGTGAGCCAGAGATTCTGCGGATCTGTTCCGACGATCGCCGGCCGGGTTGCCGCTGCGCGCCAGACGGGATCTCGTGCAAGCGCGATCACTTCGCGTCCGCCCTGCAGGAAGCCTAGCAGCGCGAGCACCGGGAGCAGCACCGCGACGCTCAGCAGCACGCTCCGCCACGCCGCAAACCATGGTTTCAGCCGCAACCAGAACCAGATGCCGTAACACCCGTGCAGCCAGGCGACCACCAACAGCGTCAGCTGCACACGACCGAAGAACGGTGAGGTGATCCAGAACGAGTACAGCAACTGTGCGTAACCCTTGTTCAGGCCGAACGCGGCAAAGGCGACCCGCGTATTGACGACATGGTTGGCTAGCAGCGGCGGTATGCACAAGCCCAGGACGAGCTGCGCCACCTCACCCGGCGTCCAGTTCAGCGAGCGCCGTTCGTATAGCGCCCACAGACCCAGGAAGAAATGCGTCACCAGCGCGCTGTACAGCACGGCCGTTCCGAGCCATCCCTGCCAGATGAACTTCTGCACAAGCAGATCACGCTCCAGCCACGCGAGCGAGATATTCCCCAGCGAGTGATTMAGGAGGTGCGTCCCTACGTAAGTGAACAACACCAAGCCGGTGGCCAGCCGGACCGATCGGACACCCGCCGGCCGCAATCGTTGAAGATAGGGGAAGCGCGACATGCCGACTCTCCAGGCTCGCGATGCGCTAGTCTTGCCAGTCTTGATTACCCATCCGCCGCCGAGCCTCGACCTGGCTCCACGCGGCCGGCAGGCAAGAATCCCGAGCGCTCATCGACCCGCTCCGCGTTCCAGGATCTTGTACAGATGCGATCGAGAGATCCGCAATTGCTCAGCTGCGCGCTTCTTGTTGCCACCATGCCGTGCTATGGCATCTAGCACCGCGGCATAGGCAAGCTCGCTCATTCCCGCAGCTGGCTCGCTCGATATGCGAGGCGCGGGTGGGGGGAACGGCGGATCGTCCGCTTCGATATCCTCGTACGCTTGCGCATGCTCTTGCGCCGGCGGGTGCGCGTTTGCCTGGCTTTCCATGCCCGATGGCGTGCGTGCCGATTCGCCGCGGGCAAAATCGCCCACGCGCAGCGTACGGCCATCGCAGAATACTAGCGCTTCCTCGATGCGCTGGCGCAACTGACGCACATTGCCGGGCCAAGGCTGGCTGGCCAGGTGGCGCGCCACGTCATGGTCGATTTTTGGCGTTGGCATTGTGTTGCGCGCGCAGAAGGCGTCGACGAAGTGCTGCAGCAGCGCGGGAATATCCTCGCGCCGCTKACGCAGGGCAGGGATGCGCAACACCACGCCACTGAGTCGGTAGTACAGGTCGAGGCGGAAGCGCCCGGCGTCGATGAGTGCCGTAATGTCGCGATTGGTGGCCGAGACCAGCCGGAAGTCGACATGCTGCGCGCGGCGGCTGCCAAGGCGTTCGACCATGTGGTCTTCGAGCACCCGCAGCAGCTTGACCTGCATTTCCATCGGAATGTCCGCGACTTCATCKAGAAAGACCGTACCGCCGGCCGCGAGTTCGAGCTTGCCCGCCTGCCCTTGGCGCTGGCTGCCGGTAAAGGCACCGGGCGCGTGGCCGAACAGTTCGGACTCGATCAGCGTCGCGGGGAGGGCCGCCAGATTGAGGCTGACCAGTGGCCGCCCGCTTGCCGGATCGTGGCCGGCGCCGTGAATGGCGCGGGCCACCAGTTCCTTGCCGGTCCCGCTTTCGCCGAGGATCAGCACCGGCACGTCCAGGCGTGCCACGGTCTGGATCTCCCGGCGCAAGCGCTGCATCGGCGCGCTTTCGCCGATCAAGCCAAGTGAGGATGGTCTTTCCCGCAGGCCGTGAAACTCGCGTTGGTAGCGCGCTACCTCAGAGCGCAGTTCGGATAACTCCTTGTGCATGCGAACAAGGGCTTCCGGTCCCTTGAACATCACTTGGCCGATAGCCCCGACCACTTCGCCCCCCTCGCGGATCGGGATGCGGTTGACCACACGGCTGGCGCCGTCCAGTTGCTGCAATTGCCCGATCTCAGCCTTTCMGCTAACCACTACCTGCGGCAACCGAGAGTTCGGAATAATGTCCGCCGCCGGGCGGCCAATGCCCGCACCGGTGGCCAGGCCCAGGAATTTCTCGTGGACCGGGCTGATAAAGCGCACCCGGCCATCCTTGTCGACCACGGTGATGGCCTGGTATGGGGCGTTCAGGAAGTAATCCAGGATTGCGCCCGCGAAGGGCACCATACCCAGGAAGTCGAACAGTACCGCCTGCGTGTCGGCGTGGTGCAAGAGGATCAGTTGTTGGTCGTCGTCTTCCAGGCACAGGCCGATGTAGCGCTGGTCGACGGCTTCAACTGGGAAAAGCCTGCGGCCATTGACGACATCCGTCGCGCGTTCGCATGCAGATACCGCCGCGTCCGCGATGGCGGGATTGGCACAGACACCGATCGCCGTCACCCGGATCCCATCGCGCATCCTCACCAGGACGCCAAGGGTGATTCCGTCCATACCGGCTTTTCGTGTTTTCCCTGAGGACACTGCGCGATTCCTGTTGTGCCCATGCTGCGGACACTGTGTGTAGCCAATGCGGACATCATAACGTCGCCGAATAAGAATCTCAATGAAATCAAGGGCAAAACGCGTGTCTTGGTGTTGGCACGACTCGTGCACATTGATGTCAGCAAGGACAACACCGAATCGACAGGAGAAAACCGTGAGCTGGCAGCCTGAAATCGACGAACTGGCCTACCGCCGGCGMCTCGCCGCCAAAATGGGCGGGGAAGGTAAGGTGGAACGCCACAAGGCGGCCGGCAAGCTGACCGTGCGCGAGCGCATCGGCGAGATTGCCGACCCCGGATCGTTCCGGGAAGTGGGGGGACTCAGTGGCAGCGGCCGCTACGACAGCAACKGGCGGCTGATGGACCTCCTCCCTTCCAACCTCGTGATGGGCCGCGCGCAGGTCGGCGGGCGGCCGGTTGTGCTGGTGGGGGACGATTTCACCGTGCGAGGCGGTGCSAACGACGGCGCGGTCGGTGACAAGCTAATCCACGCCGAGAGGATGGCGCACGACCTGCGTCTGCCGATGATCCGGCTGGTCGACGGCACCGGTGGCGGCGGATCGGTCCGCAATATCGAGATCAAGGGCCACACCTTGATTCCGACCATGAAGGTCTGGCAACACGTGGTGGAGAACATGTCCGCAGTGCCTGTGGTGTCCCTGGCATTGGGCTCCGTGACAGGCATGGGGGCGGYGCGTGTGGCAGCCAGCCATTATTCGGTGATGGTCAAGGAGACCTCCCAGCTGTTCAACGAGGGACCGTCGGTGGTCGCGCGCGTCGGGCAGAACCTGACCAAGAACGAACTGGGCGGCAGCCAGATCCATACCCGCAACGGCGTGGTGGACGACGAGGTTGCCACCGAGCAGGAGGCCTTCGCGCGCGCACGCCGGTTTCTATCCTACCTGCCGGCGTCCGTCMAGGATTTGCCTCCGCGGATCGAGCCGGCCGACGATCCGGCCCGTCGCGACGAATGGCTGCTGTCGGCGATTCCGCGCGACAGCCGTGCCGACTACAAGATCCGCCCCATCCTGCAGGCCTTGGTGGATGTCGATTCCTTTTTCGAGATCGGCATGAACTGGGGTCGTGCCATTGTCACCGCCATGGCCAGGCTGGATGGCTGGCCGGTGGCTGTGATCGCCAGCGATCCGTCCTTCCATGGTGGCGGCTGGGACAGCGCCAGCGCAGAGAAATTCACGCGTTTCGTCGATATGGCCCAAACCTTCCACCTGCCCGTGGTCAACCTTGTCGATACGCCCGGGTTCCAGGTCGGCCTGGAGGCCGAGAAGGCAGGCGTCATACGCTACGGAGTACGTGCGCTGGCAGCCGTCTATCAGACCACGGTGCCCTGGTGCTCCATCATCCTGCGGCGCGCGTACGGCGTGGCGGCAGCCGGCCATCAGCACATGGGGCGGTTCAATTTCCGCTATGCGTGGCCATCCGCCAACTGGGGCGCACAGCCGATCGAAGGCGGGCTGGACGTGGCCTACAAGGCCGAGATCGAAGGCGCCGACGATCCCGTGCAGAAGCGCGCCGAGATCGAGCAGCGCGTGCGCAGCCTGGCATCGCCGTTCCGCAGCGCCGAAGCCTTTGTCATCGAAGACATCATCGACCCGCGCGAGACGCGCGCGCTGCTGTGCGAGTTCGCCAACCTGGCGGCTCCGCTGCGCGAGCCCGGCATCAGCCGGTTTGGCATCCGGCCTTGAGCAGGCCGTGGCGCAAGGCCCTTGCGCGCCCGACTTCAATGCCACCTGCGGCCAGCCTGTCGGCCCTGCCAGCACCATCACCGCTCTGCGGGCACGACACCGACATCGAAATACAAACGAGGAGACTGAATTGAAAAAAATGTTGATCGCCAATCGAGGCGAGATTGCGTTGCGCGTCCTGCGCGCCGCACGCGACCTGGATATCGGAACGGTAGCGGTCTATTCGCAAGACGACGTTGAGTCGTTGCACCGAATACTGGCCGACGAGTCAGTTGCGCTCGAGGGCGCAGGCCCGTCTGCGTACATCGACATCGCGGGCATCATTGCCGCGGCAAAAGCAACCGGGTKCGATGCGATCCACCCGGGCTATGGCTTCCTGAGCGAGCGGGCCGATTTTGCMCAGGCATGTCATGACGCCGGTATCGGGTTCATCGGCCCCGCTGTCGAGCACCTTGCGCTGTTCGGGGACAAGGGGCGAGCGCTCGAACTGGCGGCGCAGAGCGACGTGCCGGTCATGCCGGCCACGCGAGGTGCTGCATCGCTCGAGGAAATCACCCGCTTCTTTGACGAGCAAGGCGGCGCGGGCGTCGTCATCAAGGCTGTCGGCGGCGGAGGCGGTCGTGGCATGCGMGTGGTCCGTCACCGCGAGGACCTGGCGCAAGCCTATGCGCGTTGCCGGTCCGAAGCGGCTTCCGCATTTGGCATCGATGCGCTGTACGCTGAACGGCTGGTCGGTCGAGCACGCCATATCGAAGTGCAGATCGCAGGCGACGGGGCCCATGTCATCGCCCTCGGCGAGCGCGACTGTACCTTGCAGCGCCGTTTCCAGAAGCTGGTGGAGATTGCCCCCAGCCCGGTACTMAGGCCCCAGCTGCGCGAGCAGATCATCAAGGCGGCACTCCGGCTGGCGCGCCGCGTGAACTATCTGAGCCTGGGCACCTTCGAGTTCCTGGTCGAGGAAACCGAGTCGGGCGAGCAGAGGGATTTCGTCTTTATCGAGGCCAATCCCCGCTTGCAGGTCGAGCACACCATCACCGAGCAAGTCACCGGAGTCGATCTTGTGGCGCTGCAGATCGGCCTGGCCGCGGGGCGCACCCTTGGCGATCTCGGCCTGGATCCCGCTTCGCCGCCGCAACCGAGGGGATACGCGATCCAGGTGCGTGTCAACGCGGAAATGACCGACGCGCAAGGTCTTGCGCGCCCGGCGCACGGTCGCCTGGAGCGCTTCGACCCGCCCTCGGGCCCCGACGTTCGCGTCGACACGCACGGCTACAGCGGCTATGAGCCGTCGCCCAACTTCGACACCTTGCTGGCAAAGCTGATTGTGAGCAGCACGACGCCGAAGTTCGACGCCGTCGTGCGGCGTCTGCAGCGCAGCCTTGCCGAATTCCGCATCGTCGGCGTGCCGACCAACCTGAACCTGCTGCGCGCCCTCGTGCAGCGCGATGACTTCCTTGCACAGAATGTGCATACCCGACACTTCGAGCGGATACTGCCGGAGCTGGCTGCATCGGCCGAAGCCATTGCGCAAGCCGGGCACGCGCAGGAAGCGCTGCTTGGGGGCACAGCCCGCCCAACGCAGGCGCTCGCGGCGCGGTTGCCCGATGCCGAAGAGGAGGTCGGTGAAGGGCTGGTGGCAATCCGCGCGCCGCTGACCGGCCGTGTGGTGGAAATCTCCGTCCGGCTGGACGATATCGTCCAGCCGGGGCAGACGGTCGCCGTGCTCGACGCCATGAAGATGGAGCATGCGATCGCCGCGGAATGTGGCGGCCGTGTGGTCGACCTGCGGCTGGAGAAAGGCGCCCTGACGTCCGAAGGCCAGGTCCTGATCGTGCTGGAGCAGGTCGAGGCCGACGGGGTAGCGGTGGTTGCCGCCCAGCAGTGCGATCCCCACGCGATCCGTGCAGACCTCCAGCGTGTGCTGGACCGGCATGCCTACCTGGCTGATGCCGCGCGGCCGGATGCCGTCGCGAAGCGCCGCTCGCGCGGGCAGCGCACGGCGCGGGAGAATCTCGCCGACCTGTGCGATCCGGATACCTTCGTCGAGTATGGCGCACTGGCGCTGGCGGCGCAGGCGTCTCGCCGCAGCCACCAGGACCTCATTGTCAACACCCCTGCGGATGGCCTGATCACCGGCATCGGCAACATCAACGGTGAGCTGGTCGGCAAGGAGCGGGCGCGCAGTGCGGTGATGGCGTATGACGCCACGGTGCTGGCCGGAACACAGGGCAAGCGAAACCATATCAAGACAGACCGCATCGTCGAGGTGGCGCTGCGTGATGAGMTACCCCTTGTGCTCTTTGCAGAGGGCGGTGGCGGGCGGCCCGGCGACGTGGACTTTCCGTCGGTGTCCGGGCTGTATCAGCCGTCGTTTGCCGCCTTCGCCGATCTTAGCGGACATGTCCCGGTCGTCGGCATCGCCTCGGGGCGCTGCTTCGCCGGCAATGCAGCCTTCCTGGGCTGTTGCGACGTCATCATCGCCGACAAGTCCGTCAACATTGGCATGGCAGGTCCGGCCATGATCGAAGGCGGTGGCCTCGGCATCTTCCGCCCCGAAGAAGTCGGGCCGGCATCGGTGCAGTTCGCCAATGGCGTGATCGATGTTCTGGTCGAGAACGAGGCGCAAGCCGTGCGGGCGGCAAAGCACTATCTGTCCATGTTCCAGGGGCGCGTGGCGCACTGGAGCGCGCCAGACGCATTGGACCTGCGCCATGTCGTACCCGAAAACCGGCTGCGTGTGTACGACATCCGCAAAGCGATCGAGGGCATCGCGGACATTGGCACTGTGTTGATGCTGCGCGGCGGGTTCGGGGCGGGCATCCACACGGCGCTGGCTCGGGTGGAGGGGCAACCGGTGGGCATCATGGCCAACAACCCGTATCACCTCGGCGGTGCCATCGATGCCGATGCCGCGGACAAGGCGGCGCGCTTCATGCAGCTTTGCGATGCGCACGGGCTGCCGATCGTATCGCTGATCGACACCCCGGGGTTCATGGTGGGGCCCGACATCGAGGCCCAAGCCCAGGTTCGCCACGTGTCGCGCATGTTCCTCACGGCCGCGAAGCTGCGCGTCGCCTTGCTGGCAGTGACCTTGCGCAAGGGCTATGGACTTGGCGCCATGGCCATGGCGGGCGGCGGCTTCMGCTCATCGAACTTCACCGTCTCCTGGCCGACCGGCGAGTTTGGTCCGATGGGCCTGGAAGGCGCTGTCAGGCTGGGCTTCAAGAAGGAGCTGGAGGCGGTTCCGGACGGGCCCGAGCGCAAGGCGCTGTTCGAGAAGCTGGTCGCACAGTCCTACGAGCGCGGCCACGCGATCAACACCGCAGCCGCGGTGGAGATCGATGCCGTGATCGACCCCGCCCAGACACGGAAATGGATCGTCCAGGGTATCGGATCTGCCGATGTGCGCAGCCGCAGGGAGCGCCGTGCGTTCATCGATGCATGGTAAGCGCCAGACCTGACGAATCCCCAAACAGAGCCAAGAGGTTTCCATGATCAACAATGGTCCTGACCCGTCGCAACTGGCGCTGGGTGGATTGCGCGTACTGGAGGTCGGCACCGGACCGGCGCTTGCGTACGCTGGCAAGTTGTTTGCCGATTTCGGTGCCGAGGTCATCAAGGCGGAAAGCCAGGCTGGCGACGCATGGCKGCAAATGCCGCCCATGGTCGGCGCCCCKGGCGCCGCGCAGCCGGAAAGCGCGCTTTTTGCCTGGTTGAATACCAACAAGCGCAGCGTCACCGCGGATGCCGGAAACGCCGAGGACACCGCGTGGCTGGCACAACTCGCGCGGACCTGCGATGTCGTGCTCGATGCCCGCGCCCTGAGCGAAGGTCCAGGCATCCTTGCCACGCCGGTMTGGGACGGGACGGCTGGCGAGCAGCGGGAGCACGCGCCGATCGAGGTGGCGCTCACCTGGTTCGGCGAGAGCGGGCCCTACAGTCAGTATGCCGGCGCCGAAGCCGTGTGCCGCGGGCTCGCCGGGGCCGTGCACGGMAGTGGCCCGATAGAAGGGCCGCCGCACATGCCACACGACGTGCATAGCGCAGTCGTTGTCGGGCTGGCCGCCTTCTCCGCCGCTGTCGCCGCCCTGATCGGAAGCGGGCAGGGCAGCCGCCGCTACGTGCTGAGCGCGCACGAGTGCATCTTCAGCGTGGTCGAGATGGAAGCGGGCATGGTGCAGGACAAGCGCCATCCGCTGCGGCGCCTTGGTGTCAACCGGTTTTGCGGCACGCATCCGGCCGGCATCTACCAGACCGCGCAGGGGTGGATTGGCATCTTCACGCACACGCTGCCACAGTGGAAGGCGCTGTGCGATGCCATCGGGCGCCCCGACCTGGCCAGCGACCCTCGCTTCGCCAATGGCCAGGAGCGGATGGCCCGGGCGGATGAGATCGACGAGTTGCTGACGACGGCATTCCTCACGAAGACAGCCCGGCAGTGGTTCAATATCCTCGGCGAAATGAAGCATCCAACGGTRATCGTGCCGACCATGGAGGCATTGCTCGGCCAGGAGGTGCATCGGCAGCGCAATGCGTTCGTCCCGGTCGATGCGGGCGGCGTCACGTTCGAAGGTCCCGTCGTGCCGCTGCGTCTCGATGCGGCGGGTCCGTTGCTGGGCGGGGCGGCTCCGGCAAAGGGGGCGCACGATGTCCACTATCGGACATCKGGCCTGGAGCACCGCCCCCGGCTGCAGCTCATGCGCACGACGCCGGAACGACAGCCGCTGCAAGGCATGCGCATCATTGATCTGACGATGGGGTGGGCGGGGCCGCTCGCGTCCCGGACACTGGCCGACTTTGGCGCGGAGATCATCAAGGTCGAAAGTACCGGCTACCCCGACTGGTGGCGCGGTGCCAATTTCACTGAAGAGTTCTATCGGGACCGGCTGTACGAGAAGAATTCCAACTTCAACCTGATGAACCGCAACAAGCTGGGCATCACCCTGGACCTGACGCGCCCGGAAGGAAAGGCGTTGCTGCTGCAGCTGGTGGAACGCGCGGACGCGGTCATCGAGAATTACTCCGCCGAGGTCCTGCCGAAGCTGGGGCTGGACTATGAGGCACTGCGGGCGAGGAATAGGCGGCTAGTCATGCTTTCGATGCCTGCATTCGGCCTCGGCAACGCGTGGAGCAATACGCGCGCTTACGGTGGCACGCTGGAGCAAGCCAGCGGCCTGCCTCTGTATACAGGGCACCCTGACGGGCCGCCGGCCATGACCTCGTACGCCTATGGCGATCCGATCGGCGGCCTGAACGCMGGGGCCGCGATCCTGCTGGCGCTGTTTGCGCAGCAAGCCACGGGTGAGGGGCGGCATATCAACCTGTCACAGGTCGAGGCCATGTTGCCGATGGCAGCGCCGTTCATCCTGGAGCAATCGACTTCCGGCGCCGTTGCTCCCCGTCAGGGTAATCGCCATCCAATGTGCATTCCGCATGGTTGCTTCCGTTGCGCAGGCGACGATGCGTGGATCGTCCTGACGGTGACTGACGCACGTTGGCCAGCCCTGTGCCGCGCAATCGGAAGGGCTGATCTCGCCGTCGATCCCCGGCTTGCGCAGGCATCGGGGCGGCGGACGGAGCAGGACAGGATTGACGAAGCGATCAAGTCCTGGTGCGTGGCCAGGGATCCTGAAAACGCAATGCGCCTGCTGCAACAGGCTGGGATCGCAGCCGGCGTCGTTCGTCCCATGTCGCAGGTGCTACAGGACAACCACCTGCATGCGCGCGGATTCTGGCGTGAAGTCGAACGCGCCCACATCGGCACGTATATGGCCAGCACCGCCTGGTTCCGGTCCGGAAAACAGCCCATGCCCATCCGGAACGTCGCGCCGACCTTGGGCGAACACACGGAAGCGGTGTTGACGCGCGTGCTTGGGCTAAGTCCACACCAGATCGCGGACCTGGAGCGACAAGGAATCACCGGTACGGTTGCGAAGCCGAAGCACGCGAAGGCAATGCCATAAGGCCAGCAAGTACTTCGAACACTATTACGACGAAACGGAGACGAAATGAACGAATACAAATGCATGCCGCGTTGCCATTCCAGTGCGAAAGCGGGAAAACTCAGCGTTGCGGCAGCCGCGCTGGCCGTCCTGGCGAGTGTGCTGTCCGGTCCGGCCGCAGCGCAGGCTGCCAGCTGGCCCAACAAGCCGATCAGGATGATCGTTCCATTCCCGGCGGGGTCATTCACCGACACCGTGGCGCGCATTGTTTCAGAGCGTCTCACCAGGTCTTTGGGGCAGCCCGTGGTCGTGGAGAACAAGGCGGGAGCGAACGGACTGATCGGTGTCGCCGAGGCTGCGAGGGCGGCGCCCGATGGGTATACCTTGCTGGTAACAAACTCCAGCAGCATTACCATCAACCCTCACATATACAAAAAGGGTAACTACAAGCCTAAAGATTTTTCTCCTGTCACCCTGGTCCTCGAAGCCCCGTTTATTCTGGTGACGAACCCGKAGTGGTMGCAGAAAAACTCAGTCGATTCGGTAAAAGAGCTGGTTCGATTCGCGACACAGAATCCCGGCAAGGTCAGCTATGGATCCGCAKGTCCAGGCAACATTGCGCACCTCAGTTTTGCCATGTTGAACAATAGGGCAAAGATCAAGACTACGCATATCCCGTATAAGTCAGCTGCGCAGGCAGAGATGGCTGTGATCAGCGGTGAACTGGATACCGCCTTTGATACCTGGGGCGCGCTGCCTCAGATCAAGGCGGGCAAGCTCAAGCCCATCGCCGTCAGTTCGTCGAAGCGAATGGCACAGTTGCCGGACGTGCCCACGCTGGAAGAGCTTGGCATCACGCCATTCAACGTGACTTTCTGGATCGGGATGCTTGCCCCGGCCGGCACGCCGCCGCAGATTGTCCAGAAACTCCATTCGGTCACAAATGGCGTCCTCGATGACGACAAGGCAAAAGCGGCGCTGGGCCAGCAAGGCGAGGTCGTCATGATCGATCCGGCGAATTTCGCGAAGCGCGTCGAGAAGGAAGACGTCAATTGGGGGGCTGTCATCCAGCGCGAAGGCATCTCGCTGGATTGAGTTGATCGTCAGATCAGGTCGGGGAACCGTGGCGAAGCCTTCMGCAGGATACGGCGCAACGGTTCCGCGGCTAAATTCACGTGGAGGGCTGCTTGCCGGAACCAAAGATATCGATGAACCCCCCTCTACGCGTGGCGGCGTGCCCCAGCGCCGCGCGCACGCGTGGCGATAGCAGGGCGGCGAGCTCATCGGCGTTCCGGTAGCCGTCCATCGTCGGCGAAACCGCMGAGCCGGACAAGCCGGCGGGGTGAAGGTAGATTTCCCCGACGCCGGGCGGCAGCGTCGCGAGGATGGATAGCATTGCCGCMTCGTCCATCCTGCCGCTTTGCTCMATGCCAACCACATAGTMGTTGTGGGCGATCCCGGCCGCATCGAGCCGCCACCGCAGCAGGCCCAGCCAGGGGCGCAGGAGCAGCGGGGCGTTGAGGTCGCTGGGCAGCCGCATGGCGCTCAAGCCGAACTCCCGGCCAATGCGCAGCACCAGCGTGAGCACGGTGGGGTGCAGGTGGAAATGCTTGTGGGTGTTGACGTGGTCAAGGGTCAGCCCGGTGGCGGCGAACGCTTCGAACTGTGCGCGGATCTCTGCGGCGAGCTGGCGCCGCACGCCGGGCAGGAAGAAGAAGCGGCATCCATCGCGCGCCATCGCCGAGCCAAAGCGCCCACCAGAGTCCACCAGGTCGGGAATGCGCTCTGGCGGCAGCGTGGCGAGGCCATCGGCCAACACGAGGTGCAGTCCCACGCGCAAGCCMGGCAGGGCGCGCGCGCGCCGCACCGCATCGGCCGCGGCGGGTGCGCCAACCATCAGGCTTGCCGCGTTGAGTACGCCGTCCTTGTGCGCCAGTTCGACGCCCGCATTGACACTGGGGTGCAGGCCGAAGTCATCGGCCGTGACGATCAGTGCCCGTTGCGACGCCTTGGTCTTCGCCTGTCGCCTGCTCATGCCTCGTGCGAGCGCAGGAAGCGGAAGAATTCCACACCTTCGCGCAGGCGTCGCTTCATCATCTCCCAGCTACCCAGCATCTCGCGCACGATCTCCCAGATCTTGCGCGGCCGGAAGTAGAAGCGCTTGTAGAAGACTTCGACGCCGTGATAAATATCCTCTTTCGACAGGTGTGGATAGCTGATCGCCGCCAGTTGCACGCCCTTGTCGTTGACCAGGTTGATCACCTTGTTCTCTTCCAGCCAACCGTTTTCCACTGCCTGCCGGTAGAGGGTGGTCCCGGGGTAGGGCGCGGCCAGCGAGACCTGGATCGTGTGCGGGTTGATCTCGGTGGCGTAGGCGATGGTCTTCTCGATGGTCTCCCGCGTCTCGCCCGGCAGGCCGAGGATAAACGTGCCGTGGATGATGATGCCGAGCTTGCGGCAGTCTTCGGTGAAGCGGCGCGCGATATCCGTGCGCAAGCCCTTCTTGATGTTCAGCAAGATCTGGTCGTCGCCGGATTCGTAGCCCACCAGCAGCAACCGCAGCCCGTTCTCCTTMATGATCTTCAGCGTGCTGTAGGGCACGTTTGCCTTGGCGTTGCAGGACCATGTCACGCCGAGCTTTCCCAGGCCCCGGGCGATCTCTTCCACGCGTGGCTTGAAGTCCGTGAAGGTGTCGTCGTCGAACATGATCGCCTTCACCTCGGGCATGTTCTCCTTGATCCACTTGACCTCGTCGATGACACTTTGAGGCGAGCGCGTGCGATAGCGGTGCCCGCCCACGGTCTGGGGCCAGAGGCAGAAGGTGCAGCGCGAGCGGCAGCCGCGCCCGGTGTAGATCGAGACGTAGGGATGCTTCAAGTAGCCGATGAAATAGTTCTCGATCGTCAGGTCGCGCTTGTAGACCGGGGCAACGAATGGCAGCGCGTCCATGTCCTCGATCATCGGCCGCGCGCCGTTGTGCTCCAGGGAGCCGTCCGGCAGCCGGTAGCTCAGGCCGGCGATGTCGCACAGCGGCTTGCCGGCGGCCACGTCCTGGCAGGTGTAGTCGAACTCTTCCCTGCACACGAAGTCGATTGCCGGGCTGGCGCCAAGCGTGCCGCCCGGATCGACGGCCGGCTTCGCGCCGACCATGCCGATAAGCACCCCTGGCCGCCGTGCCTTGAGCGCCTCCGCGAACCGGGCATCCATCGGAAAGGACGGCGTGCTGGTATGGATAATGACCAGTTCGTAGTCTGCGGCGATGTCCAGCGCGACCTCGGTGTGCATGCCCTCGGCGGGCGCATCCAGTACGCGGCTGCCGGGAACCAGCGCGGCGGACTGGGCGAGCCAGGTCGGGTACCAGAACGACTTGACCTCGCGCTTGGCCTGGTACCGTGAGCCCGCGCCGCCGTCAAAGCCATCGAAGGACGGAACCTGTAGAAACAGCGTTTTCATAGGGACCTTGGCGGGTGTCTGTCGGATCGGATCAGGGGCGATTGCGAGTCGGGCAGCCCATTCGCAGCGGGCTCGGCGCGCAGCGATCCCGATGGGACGCTCGTGGCGCCACGCCTGGGGGTGGGGGTATCGTGCAAGGGTAGCCACCGGTCGCGCCAGCATACCCGGGAGCCGGCCATGGCGGCACACCACACCGCGAGCAGTAAGGCGTCGCGCAATGGGGCGAGCAAAGCAGCCCCGGCTTCATGCGCGACTACGCTACGCGCCAGCGCGCCGACCAGCAGCGCCGTCAGCGTCACGGGTCGTGGAGACAGCCAGCAGCCCAGCAGGAGCATCGGCCACGTGAACGTCAGGAAGGTAAAAGCAAAGCCCACGGGATTCAGCGAACGGATAGTACGCATCCACCGCAGTTCGTGCGTCCACCATGCCCTCATGCTCGTTTCCGTCACATCGGTGCTGACCACAACGTCGGACAGGACCGTGCGCAGCCCGGACCGGCGCACCAGTTCGCCGAGCCAGAAGTCGTMGGCCAACCGGTTCGACAGCGCTGCGAATCCGCCGACGCGCTCGAGCGCATCGCGCCGCAGCGCGATGGTCGCGCCGAAGGAAAAGCGGCGGGAACCCCCGCGATGCGCGACGCGCACCGAGGGCGCGAACCAGTCGTCGATGAACCGCGCGCCGATGCGCGACCAGAAGCCAGCTACCGCGTTGCCATGGTACAGGCAGGTCACTACCCCGACGGCGGGGTTGGCCAGGGGTGCCGCCACGCGCGCGAGGTAGTCCGGGCCCACGGCAATGTCGCTGTCGGCGAGCACCAGCCAGTCGTGGTGCGCGCTCGGCCACAGGTTGATCAGGTTGCTGACCTTCAGGTTGGTGCCGTGGATACGAGAATCGACGACTACGTCAATGGCGCGGGCCGGATAGTCCGCTCGCAGCCGCTCGACGACGTCCAGTGCGGGGTCGTCMGGACGCTGCACACCGAACACGATCTGGTAGTCGGGATAGTCCTGCTGGCAAAGTGTCGCCAGGTTTTCAAAGAGCCTGGGCTCCGCCCCGCACAGCGGCTTGAGCACGCTGACCGGCTGCAAGTCAACGCCGTCCGGCGAAGCGTGGGAGGCAGGCGTGCCGTGACGGCTGATCCACGCCGCCGCCACGGCGTAGGCCGCACCAATCCATGCCACCACGGGACCCGCAAATGCGCACAGCGTCATTTGGCCACCTCCGCTCAGGTGCTCGAACCTCGGCCCAGATTGTATGGAAGAAGAATTAAGGAAAAATTAAGGCGGAATCTCCGGGATGCGGTTTTTATAAATAAGATTCGTTTGTATTAAATTTAAGTCAGGCAATGTATTAGATTGACAATCGTCAATTGTAAAATGCGCCCGGAAACCCGTTCTTTGCCAGTGGAGACAAGACCCGCTTCATCGATGCTAATGATCCATCCTGGCCAAATCAACTGTTATAAATACGAGGGTTGAGATAACCATTCTTATTTGCATTTTCAACTAGCCCTCGAGTTATCCGCGAGCCGGGGAGATCGCGGGAGTCGCAGGTGGCGAAAACAGCATGTGGATATGCCATTGCTCTCTTTGTCGGGCTGCATTTCCACCATGACAGCCGGGACTAATCAAACTGACCCGGAGGCGCCGGTCTCCAAGCGGAGAAGAGGATTGCCTGCGGTCAGGTTAGCGCGCTATGCCGAAATTTCGCAAAGGCACCAAGGGCTCTGAGAGACCGTTGCGATGATTATTGGCGGCGGGCGGCTKGCACCTGCAGAACGCGTGTCTGCCCTAAGCTCGGCTTTGCCCGGGAAGGATTTTTGCCGTAAAGCCTGGCAACGCTTGCGGGGTTTCACAAAAGTAAAAAAGATAGGGTCTGGCTGAGAACGCCTGTCGGGATGAACCGCAAGCGAGTTATTGCTTGGCTGCACAACTTAAAGAGATCGCTTCGAACGCCTTGGTCTCATCCATGAAACTTTCCGGGCAAGCGCTTGTTGCGCGCGGCGCTGTGAGTCCCAGCGCATCGTTGGAGGGTAGGGCGGGAGAGCGCGAATCGGGATTTCTCGTTCCGGCAGATCGCAGCCGAGTGTCTCGGGAGCAAGAACATGTACGTGCGGGAGAACAAGGTGTTGGTCGCCCACCTGGTCGCGCTTGGAGACTTGGGTGGAGGAGACGCCGACCGCCGGTTTCCGTGCCCACGGCGTGATCGAGGACGATTCCTTACGGACTGCTTGAGTTTCTGGGACAGTTGGCCTAGCATTTGCCCTGACTCACAGCAGTTTTACCCAGAGCCCGCCTTTTGCGGGCTTTCGCGTCTCCGGCCTACGAAAAGGAGTCGAGATGGCGAAAGGAAGGGCATACCGCCGCGCGCAAGTCGCACGGCTGAAGGTGTATCGGCGCAACTACCTCTGCGGCCTGCGCAACGAGCGGGAAATCGGCCGAGCCGTGTGGACGCCGACGCTGTGCAGTTGCTGGATGTGCGGCAACCCGCGCCGCCATATGGGCGAGCGGACGATCCAGGAGCGCCGGTTCATGCAGGAGCGTGTGGAGGAAGAATGACGCAAGCCCGCATGGTTMGCCCAACGGGCTCTTGGTTGTGGGGTGGCCCGACCAGTCGAGTCCGCAATCCTTCTCAGCCGCTCAAGTTAAAGAGCACAGATGCCCACATCTGTGCGGTATATTCGAACGATTAACATCACACTCAAGCACGAAGGCATGGACAAGAAATCGATTCGGGTATCGTATGTGGGGCTACCTGGCGACCTCAGTGTCCTCAAACTGAAGCGCTACCTGAGGGCAGCAATCGCCGATGTGGCTGCAGGTAGTGACAATGAAATCTTGCTGGTCAAGGTCCTGGTGCCGCAAGCGCTGGGCCTCAAAGCCGGGGAAAAGCTGTTCGACAAGATCCTGCAAGGCATTGTCGATAGCGATCCGAGGGTAAAAAGAGTGTCGGTCGAGTTCATTGATGGTGAAGTCACCCCCGAGAAGATCGCTGCGAGCKAGGCGCGAACGAAGAAGGAAATCGACGCCTATGGGCACTTGCTCGAAGAAGCKAACGATGACGACACTGCCTGACCAACGCTCGCATGGTGGCTGCTAGATTTCTTCCAGTGATCCTGAATTTTTTGTCTTCACCGTGAACCTTTCCAACCTGGAGCGCCAGCTCGTCTTTCTTCGAGAGATTGACCGGCTGAAGAGCGTCGTACGGATGTCGCCGCTGATCGATCGGTCGCGTCGAGAAAATAGTGCCGAACATTCCTGGCATCTCGCCATGTATGCGCTCGTACTGTCAGAGCATGCAGCAGCGCCTGTCGACGTGGTCCGCGTCGTGAAGATGCTCCTCCTCCACGATATCGTAGAGATCGATGCCGGCGATACGCCGTTCCATGATCCGTCGATGCATGCCGGTCAGGCGGAACGGGAACATCTGGCGGCGGAGCGGATTTTTTCTTTGCTGCCGGATGCGCAGGCCGCCGAGTTTCGCAATCTTTGGTCCGAGTTCGAAGCGGCGGAGAGCGACGATGCGAAATTCGCCAAAGCGTTGGATCGCTTCCAGCCGTTGCTCCATAACGTCGCAACGGACGGTGGTACCTGGGCCGCGCATCAGCTCAATGAAGAACAGGTCTTTGCACGTTACGGGCCGCCCATACAGCGTGGCGCGCCAGCCCTCTGGGAGGAGGCCGCCAGGCTCGTACAAGAACATTTCAGCAATCCACCTGCCKAGAAATCTGGTCCTTGAAGGGGGCTCGGCGATGATTGCGCCTGTTGCTGGTGGGCATGCTGGCGCCACGCACCCGTTGCAGAGAGTCCTGAGTTTAGAGAACGCAGAATAAGTTCTGACAGTTCACGCGGTGTGCGTGACCCTGGCGGGCTGTTCAATTTGGAAGCAAGCGCTGATGATCTTGGGCTTGCTTCGTCGCCGCCTGGATGAGCCAGACTCGCGCGGTCGCATAGGCGGGGGACCGCCTGCCGGCGGCAAGAAGCATCCTGACGGGAATTCGAGCGCGGCCCGCCAGGGCAGGGCGCTCAAGCAGGACCAGCAGCCTGGACAGCAGGCAAAAGAAAGCCCGCTTCGAGGCGGGCGCGAATCCCTTAGAAGAAAGGGAGGAGACGAATTAAGTATAAACCCTTATGCAAGCATTTGCAACCCAAGGGCATGCAACTCGGATACGGGCTGAGATGGCGGCCCCGCGGCTCTGCGATGAAAGGCGAGCCCGAGCTGGATCGTTTGCATGGTGCCTAAGGCTTCGCGAAGCTTCAGGCACGAACCGGAGGTGACTACTGCTCGATCACCGGCGCATGCACGGGCGCAATCGATTCGTGCGTGGTTGCCGTACGTTGCGCAGCCTTGTGCACCATCGTGTAGGCATAGTCGATACCCATGCCGTACGCGCCAGAATGTTCCTTGGCCAGGCCGGTTACGGCATCGTATGTGTMGCGGTTCTTCCAGTCGCGCTGCCATTCGAGCATGACCTGCTGCCAGGTCACGGGCACCACGCCGGCCTGGATCATGCGCTGCATGGCGTAGTCGTGCGCTTCCTTGGTC
>NZ_JBFTLQ010000084.1:0-47700 GCF_056396525.1 Cupriavidus sp. 05T41 | reverse complement strand
CGGCTGCACGGCACGCGGCACGCGCTACTTCCCCGGATCCTTGACGTCGGCGAACTTGTCGAACTCCACGTTGTAGAGCTCGCCCCCCACTTTTTCCACGCGGCGGATATAGACCGACTGCACCACGTCGCGCGTGGCCGGATCGATGGTGATCGGGCCGCGCGGGCTGGCGATCTTCATGCCCTTGAGCGCGGCCAGCAGCTTGTCGCCGTCGGTGACGCCGCCGGTCTTCTTCAGCGCGTCGTAGATGGCGTGCATGCCGTCATAGGCGGCCACCGCCATGAAGTTGGGCCTGCCCGCGCCCGGGTTGGTCTCGGCGAAGGCCTTCAGGAAGGCCTTGTTCTCGGGCGAATCGTGCGCCATGGAGTAATGGAAGGACGTGATCACGCCGAGCGTGGCGTCGCCCATGGCCGGCAGCACGTGGTCGTCGGTCAGGTCGCCGGTGGCGATCACGCGGATGCCGGCCTCGGCCAGGCCGCGCTCGCGGAATCCCTTCATGAAGGCCACGCCCTGTTCGCCAGCGGGCAGGAAGAGGAACACCGCCTCCGGCCTGGCGTCCTTGATCCGCTGGATGAAGGGGGCGAACTCGGGATTGCGCAGAGGCACGCGGATGGACTCGAGCACCTGTCCGCCGCCGCCGATGAAATTGGTCTTGAATGCGGTTTCCGCATCGATGCCCGGCGCATAGTCCGCCACCAGCGTCACCACCTTGCGTACCTTGTTCCTGATGGCCCAGGTGGCCATCKGCGCCGAGATCTGCGGCAGGGTCATTGAGACCCGCGCGATGTAGCCGGACTTGGTCGTGATGGAAGACGATGCCGCATTGAAGATCACCATTGCCTTCCTGGCCTGCTCGGCGATGGGGGCCACCGCCAGGGCCTCCGGCGTGAGGCCGAAGCCGGCCAGCACATCCACCTTGTCGCGTACCACCAGTTCCTGCGCCAGCCGCTTGGCCACGTCGGGCGCGGGGCCGGTGGTGTCCTTGCTGATGATCACCACCTTGCGTCCCGCCACGGTGTCGCCGTTGAGCTTCTGGAACGCCTTGACGCCGCCCTCCATCTGCTTGCCGTAGTCGGCAAAGCTGCCGGAAAAGGGCGCGATCAACCCGATCTTGACCGGCTCGGCGGCGTGCGCGGGCGAGGACGCCACGGCAAGCGCGCCGCAGGCCGCAAGGGCGCGCAGCAAGGGGGCAAGAATCATCGATGTCTCCTGGATGGTTGCGCTCTGGTACGCGGCGCGCGGGCCGCGGATGTGCTGGCGCGGGCACTGGACGCAGAGTGTAGGGGGGTGATGCGTTCGGTGCAATCGGTGCAATCGGGAGTAGCGCTTGCAGAATCCGGGGGAGGGTTCATGCCGGTATCGTGGGGCAGTTATTTCGATATTTCAATAAATGTCGAAATAACTGCCAGCGACCTGGCCGCTGAATCAGGCATGCATCTGGTTGCTGCCTGCCGTTGCGCTGGCGACGCAGCGCGCCGGTCCGGGCCGGAGCCCGTCCCGTGCCGTTCGGTTTTACGTCTCGGGGGCTTCCGACGCGCGCTTGTCGGCGTCACGCAGGCGCTTGACTGCCTTGCCCAGCAGACCGCCTTCGCTGTTMGCGATCGATTCTTCCAGCGTGGCCAGGGCAGCCTTGACGGCCGTGCCATGGGCGGGGGAGAGCGCCTCGCTTTCAATCAGGGTGTCGGCTTCCTTGCGTGCGCGCTTGCCGAGCTTGCGGCTGAACTCGGGATCGAGCTGGCCTTGCGCGGTGGCGTTGGCAATGTGGTCAAGCAGGGCGATCAGGCCTTGCGCCGTGGTCGTGGCCGGGATCGACTCCTCGGCTTTCCTTGGCTTTTTTGGCATTTTTTTCCTCCAGTTAGGATTTGATTCTATCGTCCGGGAGGAGAGGCTTMCTGCTTCCCAGTATGAAGAGATTATGACAACTGTCATAAAGCGCGGCTTGGCACATTGCACGCGGGCGCCGCCGTCCCTGCTCGCGCGGCGGACGGTTGGCGCGGCCKGGATCGAGATTGCGCACGAGGTCCACGCAGTTCATCGCGCGTTGTCCTTGCTTGGCTGTGATGCGCGCCCGCAGGCACTGGCATGCGGACCGCAGCGGACCGCATGCGGAGCATACGCGGTGGCCGTGCTTTCGGCTACCGGGCTTCTTGTTCGCCGGCCTGTTGCCCGGATCGCCGGGCTGCCACGGCGGGTTCGGGGCCGCCGTCGTCGGCGCGCAAGCGTGCGGCCATCATGCGCACGCGCAGGTTGCCGTATTTCCTGAGATACCAGATGCCCACCAGCGCCGCCGAGAAACCTGCCGCGGCGCCGATGCCAAGCGCCCAGCGCGGGCCGAAGCGGTCCGCCACCCAGCCGACGACCGGCGCGCCGAGCGGCGTGCCACCCAGCACGATGGCGAGCAGGATCGCCACCACGCGCCCGCGCATGGCCGGTTCGGTGGAGAGCTGGACCAGGCTGTTGGTCGAGGTGGTGATGGTCTGGGCGGACATGCCGATGATGACGAGTGCGGCACCGAACAACGCATAGCCGGGCATGACCGCGGCCAGCGTGCAGCCGATCCCGAACACGGCGCAGGCACTCGCCAGCAGCGTGACCTTGGGTTTCGCGCGCCGGGCCGCCAGGAGCGCCCCGGTGACGGAGCCGATGGCCATGGTCGATGACAGCAGGCCGTACTGGCCGGCGCCGGCGTGGAAGACGCCCACCGACATGGTGGAGATGAAGATCGGGAAGTTGAGGCCGAACGTGCCGATCAGGAAAAGCATCAGCAGTACCGCCTTCAGGTCGGGACGCTTCCAGACATAACGGAAGCCGTCGGCGAGGCCCGCGCGGCTGTGGGGCGYCTTCTCTTTCCGGTGCAGCTCGTGCAGGCGCAGGCGGCTCAGCGAGCCGATCACCGCCGCGAAGGATGCCGCGTTKATCAGGAACACCCAGCCCGAGCCCACCGCCKAGATCAGGCCGCCGGCGATGGCCGGGCCGATCATCCGCGCGGCGTTGAAKGACGTGGAGTTCAGCGCCACGGCATTGGACAGGTCCGCCTCGCCGACCAGTTCCGAGACGAAGGTCTGGCGCGCCGGCGCGTCGAACGCGGTGACGCAGCCCAGCAGGAAGGCGAACAGGTAAACATGCCAGAGCTGCACCAGCCCGGTGACGGTGAGGATGCCCAGCCCCAGCGCCAGCGCGCCCATGGTGGCCTGCGTCGCGAACAGGAGCTTGCGCCGGTCGAGGTGATCTGCCGCGTAGCCGGTGAGCGGCAGCAAGAGCATCTGCGGCCCGAACTGGAGCGACATGACGATGCCCACGGCGGTCGCGTTGTGGCGCGTGAGATGGGTGAGGACGATCCAGTCCTGGGCGGTGCGCTGCATCCATGTGCCGATGTTGGATACGATGGCGCCGCCGGCCCAGACGCGGTAGTTGAAGGTGCGCAGTGAACGGAAGGTGCTGGCCACTATGGTGTGCCCCGGTTCGCGGTCGTGCGGGCGGGGCCGGTCATGCGCGGGTTCGGCCTAGCAGTGCGATGATTTCCTGCGTGGTGCCGGTCTCGCCCAGCCGCGGGAAGATGCGCGTGACGCTGTTGGCATGGGCGTCGGGGTTCATGTCGGTCATGGCATCCACGGCCAGGGTAACGTTGAAGCCGAGTTCCTGCGCCTGGCGCGCGGTCGATTCGACGCCGATGCTGGTGGCGATGCCGGCAATCACGACCTGCGTGACGCCCAGGCTCCTGAGATGCGCCTCAAGGCCTGTGCCGGTGAACGCGCCCCAGGTCCGCTTCGTCACAAGGTGGTCCGCGGGCTGCCGGTTCAGTTCGGGGACCAGGTCGGTCCACCCKGGCGGCAGCTGCCCGAGGTTGCGGGCCTGTTCGGCCCGGCCCGGGGCGCCGCCGGCCACGTTCACGAGTACTACCGGCAGGCCGTGGCCGCGGAAGGCGCTGGCCAGTGCGCTGGCGTTCTCCACGATCCCGCCCACCGGATGCACGGTGGKGTATGACACGATGCCCTGTTGCAGGTCGATGACGATGAGGGCGGTCCTGGGGTCGAGCGTGGTCGTTGTCATGCTGTCTTCCTTGCGGTGATCAGGGCGATGGTGGTTGTGCGCAAGCGGCTTGCCGGGAGTCAGGACTCCACCAGCCGCGCGAGCAGTCCGACGACCCCCGCGAGCTGTTCTTGCTCTGCCGGGGCGAGCTTGGTTTCGATGGCGTGGAACAGCCAGTCCTCGCGCGCCGCGCGGCCGGCCCTGACTGCTTCCACGCAGGCCGGCGTGAGGGACAGGACGGTTTGCCGCCCGTCCGTGGGGTCCGGCGCGCCGCTGACGAGTCCGGCGCTCTTCAGGGCGGATACGGTTTCGCCCATGGATTGCGGGCGCATGCCCTCGGCGCGTGCGAGGGCCGACACCGTGGCCGGCCCGTCGCGCTCCAGTCGCAGCAGTACGCGCAGCTGGGTCCAGCTCAGATGGCTGAAATGCGACTTTTCGCGCAAGCGCCGGGTCAGTTTGCCGAGTACGACCCGCAGCTCCGCCGCCAGGGCATGCGCCGTGTCGGAATCGCTGTGTGGAGCGTTCATGGTGGGAGGGAGATGTGAAGGGTGTCTGTGAAGGTTACCTTCACAAATGGGCGGCAGTCAAGGCGCCACCGGGAATGTGACGCCAGGCGCAAGGCCGGCCGCAAGGGGCAGGCCTGGGGTGGTCCGGTCAGAGTCCGGTAGCGATGTCGAGTCCGGCGAGCACCACGATGCAGCTAAGCGCCAGCATGGCCGACGAGTGTTGCCCGAAATAGACCAGTGCGGCAGCGGACCAGCTTGCCACGGCAAATACGGCGAAACGTTTCATGCTGTCATCGCCGGGGCCGGCGACCTACGGATGAAAAAAAACCCGCCCACGAGGGGCGGGTTGAATCCATGTCTTGGAGACAAGGAGGAGACAGGGGCTAGTATAAACCCTAGGTGTACCGAATCCAATACCCGGATTGGAGCGATTGCTCAAAAACACTGTTGCAACAGCGCATCGTGCACATCCGCGCGCATTGCGGCGCCTGATGCGCCGCATGGCGGGGCGGCCTGCGTGGCGGTGCTCCAACATCGAAGATTGACCTCGTCACGCCTGTTGCTCATCCGGCACCCGGTACGTTGCCAGCCAGACGCGCCTGCCCGTTGAAATAGGCAAGGTTGCCCGCGAAGAACAGCGCAAGCAGCATCGCCGCGATGCCCCAGGCCAGCGGCGGCAGCCACGGCAGCACGGCGGCGACGTCCGGGTGCCTGCCCGCGCCGGCGGCCATCATGGCGATGCGCATGAAGGCCGCCAGCGCGGACAGCGCGAAGACCAGGCCGGTAAACCTGCCTTCGCGCCCGACACGGCCGGCATCCAGGGCCGCATTGGCGGCCGTGCCGAAGATCACGCCCCATAAGCCGCCCGCGGCGMATTGCATGACCAGCACCCAGGCGAGCGATGGCGCGGCGGTGAATCCGCAAAGCGCGAGCGCGCCGAGCGCGGTGGCCGCCAGCAGCAGCACGTGCGCGGGGCATCGCCTGAAGACCGCCGCGCGCGGCAGCAACACGCAGACGGCAAAGCCGATCCAGAAGGCCGGCATGAAACGCGCCAGATCGGCAGCCGGCGCGAAGCGCATGTAGGCCGGCGCCGAATTGACGGCGGTGTGGACCTGGAATCCCAGCGCCAGGCTCCACACGGCAGCAAAGAACAGCCAGGCGGCGCGGATTTTCTCGCCAGGCGCGCCTTGCCTGTCGGCGGCACCGGGCTCGGGCAGATGATCGAGCCAGCGCAACGCCATGACGGCGGCGACCAGCCCCGCGCTTGCCACGGCAAACGGCAAGGTCGGCGAAACGTGGCGCATCCATATGGTCAGCATKGGCGCCAGCGCGGCAGCCACGCCCAAGCCCAGGAGCGAGCACGCCACAAGGAAGGGTGCCGCCGACCGGTGTGTCCTCCTGGCGATGATCACCATCGGCGGCGCGCGCAGCGCGGACGATGTCGCGGCCCATAGCGCGGTCAGTCCGATCAGGAGGATGGGTGAAGTCGTCCTGGGCAGCAGGACAAAGGCAGCGCCCGAGGCTACGCTCAGGGCCAGGATCCAGCCGCCCAGATGCCGCATGGCATTCGCGACGCGGTCCGCCGCGATGCCAAGCGCGCAATCCGTCGCGACGAAGATCGCCTGGTCCATCAGCAGGATCCAGGCGATATGCTGCTTCGCAATGCCAGCTTGCGCCGCCAGCTGCGGCAGGAACGCGAGGTAGAGCGTCCACGTGACMGCAAGCAGGAATTGCACAGCGCAGAAGACCACGGCGCGCATTTGTCTCACCGATCCGACTCGTCGGTACGCAGCCGATGAACGGGGGCTTCATCGGGGGCCGTGCGGCGGCACTTCCCCGACGCCACGCACTTCGTAGCTAAGCATAGAACAGGCTTCCGGCACCGGAAAGCGCCTACTMGACCGTCACGGACTTGGCCAGGTTGCGGGGCTTGTCGATGTCGGTGCCGCGGGCCAGCGCGGTATGGTACGCAAGCAGCTGCATGGGAATCGTATGCAGGATCGGTGACAGCGGCCCGTAGTACTCGGTGAGGCGAAGCACTTCGATGCCGGGGCTTGGCGCGATGCCGCAGTCGCTGTCCGCGAACACGAACAAGCGTCCGCTGCGCGCGCTGACTTCGTGCATGTTCGACTTGAGTTTTTCCAGCAGGCGGTCGTTGGGCGCGACCGCCACCACCGGCATCTCGTTGCTGACCAGCGCCAGCGGGCCGTGCTTGAGTTCCCCGGCAGGATAGGCCTCGGCATGAATGTACGAAATCTCCTTCATCTTCAGCGCCCCCTCCATGGCCACCGGATAATGCATGCCCCGGCCGAGGAAGAGCATGTTCTCCCGGCCTGCCAGGAGCTCCGACCACGCCATGATCTGCGGCTCGAGGGCCAGCACCTTGCCTATGGCGTCCGGCAGGTGGCGCAGCGCCCGCAGGTGCTGCTGCTCGTCGTGCTCGGAGAGGCGCTGGCGGATCTGTGCCAGCGTCAACGCCAGCAGGAACAGCGCGACCAGCTGCGTGGTGAACGCCTTGGTGGACGCCACGCCGATCTCGACCCCCGCGCGCGTGATGAAGGTCAGGGCGCATTCGCGCACCAGCGCGCTGGTGGGAACGTTGCAGATCGCCAGCGTGTGCTGCATGCCTTGCCGCCTGGCGACTTCGACCGCGCCGAGGACGTCGGCCGTCTCGCCGCTCTGCGATACCGCGACCACGAGGGTGCGCGGGTTGGGCACGCTCTCGCGATAGCGGTACTCGCTGGCGATCTCGACGCTGACCGGCAGTCCGGCCAGGCTTTCGATCCAGTACTTGGCGGTCAGCGCGGCATGGTAGCTGCCGCCGCAGGCCAGCAGCAGCACCGAATCCACGCCATTGAACACGCGCCACGCCTTGTCGCCGAACAGCTCCGGCATGATGGCGGTGACATCCTGCAAGGTGTCGGCAACGGCCTGCGGCTGCTCGAAGATCTCCTTCTGCATGTAGTAGCGGTAGGGGCCCAGCTCGGCGCTGCTGCCGTGCGCCGCCACCTGCTGCACGGGGCGCTCCGCGCGCTGGCCGGCCGCGTCGACGATCCAGTAGCGATGCAGCTGCACATCCACCACGTCGCCGTTTTCCAGGTAGACGATCCGGTCCGTGACATTGGCCAGCGCCATGGCATCGGAGGCCAGGAAGTTCTCGCCTTCGCCCACGCCCACCACCAGCGGCATGCCGTTGCGGGCGCCCACCAGGCGGTGCGGCTCGTCGCGGCACAGCACCGCGATGGCAAAGCTGCCGCGCAGCCGGGCACCGCCGCCTTCACCGCCTCGAACAGGTCGCCGTCATAGAGCTGATCGACCAGGTGCGCGATCACCTCGGTATCGGTCTGGCTGGCGAAGACATAACCGCTGCTCTCCAGGCTGGCGCGCAGCTCCTCGTGGTTCTCGATGATGCCGTTGTGCGAGAGCGCGATACGCGCCGCATCCTCGCGCGGCGAGAAGTGCGGATGGGCATTGTCGGTGACCGGCTTGCCGTGGGTTGCCCAGCGCGTGTGGGCGATGCCGGTGTACCCCTGCAAGCCCTGCCGGGCGATGTCCGCCTGCAGGGCGGCGACCMGGTCCACGCTGCGCGCGCGCACCAGCTTGCGATCCGAATGCAGCGCGACACCGCACGAGTCGTATCMGCGGTACTCCAGCCGCTTCAGGCCCTCGACAAGATTCGGKACGATATCCCGCTGCGCGACGGCGCCAACGATTCCGCACATATTGCTTCCCTTTCGTGATCAGCCTAACTGGCAGTGGTCAGGATGGTAGGGTGGGTGTTATGTAATTTTCTTTCATTATTTAAAGGCCAATGAAATAATCGAGCTACTAGTATTCATGGTGAAATTTTCTTTCATCTCAATGCGGCTTGATATGGAGTATTCGTGACTGGCGTGCCCCTGGACGATCTCGATCTGCGCATCCTCAGGATCCTGCAAACGGATTCGGCGATCTCGAACACCGAGCTTGCCGAGCGTGTGCATGCGTCCGCGCCGACATGCCTGCGGCGGGTGCGCAGGCTCAAGGAGAGCGGCGTCATCCAGCGGGAGATCGCCGTGCTGGACCACCACAAGACCGGCACGCCGCTGACCGCGATCATCGAGATCAGCCTGGACCGCCAGACCGCCGAGGACCACGACGCCTTCGAAGCCTATATCTGTGCCGAGGCGGCGGTCACCCAGTGCTACCGGGTATCGCCCGGCCCGGATTTCGTCGTCACGGTGGAACTGGCCGACATGGCTGCCTACGACGCGTTCGCACGCCGGCTGTTCGCCGGGGCTTCGAACGTCCGCAACGTGCGCACGTTCTTCTCCACGCATCGGGCCAAGTTCGAGGCGAATGCGCCGGTGGGCGGGAATGTGGGTGGCCGAGATTAGGGCGGAAGTCCGGATTTGACATGGGCGTGCGGCTGCTGGAGAATCCCACACGTCACCCCAAACAAGGGTGGCCGGGCGTGGAAACCCGAAATTCGTCACAAGCGGACTGCCGCTATCTGCGGCATTTTTTTCGTCCGTTGCGTTCGCGCGCGCCTATAGCTTTCCTATGGCGGGCCGGGCGGGGCAGCTCTCGGGCTGGCCGGAGCTTGTGACGCCGGTATTTCCACCTCCGCTGCGGGCCCGCCACCCTCACGTGGAAATGAGCGGCGGGCCGTCCATGAAGTCACTGGAGGCCGTCATGCCTAGTACTTTTGCTCGTTCTGAGCCATCCACTCATATCGATCCACCAGCGTTCGCTCTTCCCCGGCAAGCTGATCTGATAGCAGAACTGATTCAAGTCACCTTTCCTGCGGATACCCCGGAGCGACTGCGGGTGCAGGAACTGGCCTGTCAACTTGACGAAGCTCGCAGCAGCATCCAGTGCGCCGCGCAGGACGGCTGTGATGCATTGCTGCGTGTCAGTGCAGGGATTGGCGCAGTGCTGCGGCTGCTCGAAGCGGACGGCGATTTGTCCGCCCCCGGTCACGAGGTGCACTGCCTGCTTGCGCCACTCAAGGCGCAGCTCGACGTGGCCGTGAACCGGGTGCAGGCGATGCTGTAAAGGGCAGGGCACACCAACGGCGACGCCGGGATGGCGCTGCCGTTCTTTCCTAGGTGGCGCTCTTGGGGTGCGCGGCGTCTGCCGCCGGCGATCGCAGGAACGTCTTCGTGATGGGAGGAGGGAGGTGGCGGCCCGGTCACGACCCGGGCCGCGAAGCCGAGGCGGGGCGCGCGCCCCACCGCGGATAACGCCAATCAGACCACGGTAKCCAGCGCCAGCGTCAGCAACAGCGCCACCACGGAGATGATCGTCTCGCAAACCGACCACGTCTTGAAAGTCTGGGCCACGGTCATGTTGAAGTACTCCTTCACCAGCCAGAAGCCGCCGTCGTTGACGTGCGACAGGATCAGCGAACCGGCGCCAGTGGTCAGCACCAGCAGTTCGGGGCGCGTGCCCGGCACGCTGGCCGCGATTGGCGCGACGATGCCCGCGGCCGTGGTCATGGCCACGGTGGCCGAGCCGGTGGCGATGCGGATCAGCACGGCGACCAGCCAGCCCAGCATCAGCACCGAGACATGCGCGCCGGTGGCGACGTCGACGATGGCGTTGGAGATGCCGGAGTCGCGCAGCACGCGGCCGAAGCCGCCGCCGGCGCCGACCACCAGCGTGATGATGGCGGTGGGCGCCACGCATTCGTTGGTGAACTTGAGGATGCTCTCGCGGGTGAAGCCGCGGGCCTTGCCGAAGGTGTAGAAGCTGACCAGCGCAGCGATCAGCAGGGCCATCACCGAGTTGCCGATGAGCTTGAAGAAGTCGTTGGCGAAGGTCTTCGGCGTGGTGAACAGGTCTGCCCAGCTACCGATCAGCATCAGCGCCACCGGCAGCAGGATKGTGAACACCGTGATGCCGAAGCTCGGCAGGTCGTGCGTGCCGGGGCTGTCTTCCTCGGTGAACTGCGCGGCCAGCGGATTGACATCGGGCAGCTTGACGTAGCGGTCCATCAGGCGCGCGAACAGCGGGCCGGCGAGGATGGCGGTGGGAATGCCCACGATCAGCGCGTACATGATGGTCTTGCCGATGTCGGCGCCGTAGGCCGTCACGGCCAGCAGCGCTGCCGGGTGCGGCGGGATCAGCCCGTGCACGACCGACAGGCCGGCCACCATCGGGATGCCGACCAGCACCATGGAGGTGCCGGTGCGCTTGGCGACGTTGAAGGCGATCGGCACCAGCAGCACGAAGCCGACTTCGAAGAACACCGGCAGGCCGACGATGAAGGCGATGGTGACCATGGCCCAGTGCACGTTCTTCTCKCCGAAGAAATCGATCAGGGTGCGCGCGATGCGCTCGGCGCCGCCGGATTCCGCCATCATCTTGCCGAGCATGGTGCCCAGGCCGATGACCAGCGCAATGTGCCCGAGCGTGCCGCCGACCCCGGCTTCGAACGATTTCACGATGTCGCCCATCGGCATGCCCACGGCAAAGCCGAGCAGTACCGAGACGACCACCAGGGTGATGAAGGGGTTGAGCTTGAACTTCGCGATCAGCACGACCAGTGCGATCACGGCGATCAGCGCATACAGCAATAGTGTGGTTCCTGTTACGGCGCCCATGTTGTCTCCTGTGTGCGGGGTCCGCCGGCGAGCCCGGCGGGGCTCACCCGCGTCCGCTATGAAAATGGCCGCGTGGCGGCCGGTTTAGTGTTTTGCTTGCGCTTGGCCGGTCTCAGGCCACCGGCTTCTTGTAGGCGATGCAGTCCACCTCGACCTTGCAGTCCACCACCATGCTGGACTGCACGCAGGCGCGCGCCGGCGGGTTGGCACCGAAGTATTCCTTGAAGATCCTGTTGAACGAGGCGAAATCGCGAGCGTCGTCCAGCCACACGCCGCAGCGCACCACGTGCTCGGGGCCGTAGCCGGCCTCGGCCAGGATGGCCAGCACGTTCTTGATGGCCTGGTGGGTCTGGGGCACGATGCCGCCGTCGATGACCTCGCCGGCCACCATCGGCACCTGGCCGGAGACGTAGAGCCAGCCGTCGGCGGCTACCGCGCGGGCAAAGGGCATGTGCTGGCCACCGGTGCCGGTGCCGCCTTCGACGCCGAAGCGCTTGATTTCCATGGAAACTCCTGAATCTGATCGTTGATCGGTGATGGTTGATTGACCGGGTGTCGGGTCGCCTGCGGGCTGTCGGTGCGCCGTCAGTGCGCCGTCAGTGCGCGGTCGGGGCGTCCTCGCCGGCGGGCCTGGCGCGGGCCAGGAAGCGGCCGGCGCGCACGCCGGTTGCCTTGCGCTGCTGCCACGACAGTTCGCCGTTGACCCACACCGCGGCGATCCCTTCGGCCGGCTGCATGGGGTCGGTGAAGCTGGCCGCGTCGCGGATGGTGGCGGCGTCGAACAGGACCAGGTCGGCCCAGTAGCCTTCGCGCACGAAGCCACGCTGCGCCAGGCCGAAACGCTCGGCCGACAGGCCGGTCATCTTGTTGACGGCCACCGCCAGCGGGAACAGCTCGCGGTCGCGCGCGTAGTGGCCGAGCACGCGGGGAAACGCGCCCCACAGGCGCGGGTGGGGCAGCGGGTCGTTGGGCAGGCCGTCCGAGCCGACCACCGTGGCGGGGTGGCTGAGGATGCGGTCCACGTCCGCGTCTTCCATGCAGTGATAGACCGCGCCGGCAGGCTGCAGGCGACGCGCGGCGTCTTCCAGGCTCGTCTCCCATTCGGCGGCGATGTCGGCCAGCAGGCGGCCGCCCATGKCGGGGTGCGRCTCSGACCASGTGACCTGGATGTCGAAGTCGCCGGTGACCTGCTTGAGGTCGAGCGTGGAGGAACTGGCGGTGTAGGGATAGCAGTCGCAGCCCACCGGCTGCCAGCGCTGCGCGCGCTCCAGCGCGTCCAGCACTTCCGCGCTGCGGCCCCAGTTGTCCAGGCCGGCGCATTTCAGGTGCGAGATCACCACCGGCACGCGCGCATGGCGGCCGATGCGGAACGCTTCGTCCATGGCCTCGAGGATCTCGGCAAACTCGCTGCGCAGGTGGGTGGCATAGAGTGCGCCGGCGCGGGCCAGCGGTTCGGACAGCGCCAGCACTTCGTCGGTGGTGGCGGAAAACGCATTGGCGTAGGCCAGCCCGGTGGACAGGCCCAGCGCGCCGTGCGCCAGCGCATCCTCGAGCTGCGCGCGCATGGCCGCGGTTTCCTCCGGCGTGGCGGTGCGGTCGAGCCGGTCCATATGATTGCTGCGCAGCGCGGTATGTCCGACCAGCGCMGCCACGTTGACGGCGGGTTGCGCGTCTTGCACGGCCCGCACGTAGGCGCCGAAATCCGGGTAGCGGAACGCGTCGGCGCTGCCGAGCAGGTTCATGGGGTCGGGCGGATCGCCGCGCAGCGTGACCGGCGCGGCGCTGATGCCGCAGTTGCCGACGATTACCGTGGTGACGCCCTGCGAGAGCTTGGGCGTCATCTCGGGCTGGCGGACCACATTGGTGTCGTCGTGGGTATGCACGTCGATGAAGCCGGGGGCGAGCACGAGGCCATCGGCCTGCACCACGTGCGCGGCGCTGCCGGGGTCGATGCCATMGGCGCCGTCTTCCAGCATGGCGATGCGCGCGATGCGCCCGGCGCGCAGCGCCACGTCGGCCAGGCGCGCTTCGGCGCCGGACCCGTCCAGCACGGTGGCGCCGCGGATGAGGGTGTCGAACAGTTCGGGCATGTCAGTCTCCGAGCGGCTGGCGGCTGTCCGCGGCGACGCTGCCGCGGTGCGTGTMGAGCACGAGCTTGAGCCGGCGCAGCTGGTCCTGGCTCTGGTCCTGCTGCAGCAAGGCAAGCTGGGTGGACAGCACGTCCATCACCAGCAGCATCGCGTAGCGCGAGGCCGAGGGCTTGAATATGAAATCGGTTTCGAGCGTGCGCACCGGCAGCAGCACGTCCGCGCGCGCGGCCAGCGGCGAGCCCAGCGCGGTGACCGCCACCAGGCGCGCACCGTATTCGCGGGCGATGTCGCAGCTGGCGATCATCTCGGGCACGCTGCCGGTGGCTGAGAAGGCGAGCACGACATCGTCCTTGTGCAGGGTGGCAGCCACCATCTTCTGCAGCAGCGCATCCTGGTAGCTGGCCACGGGACGGCCCAGGCGGGCCAGGCGGTAACGCGCCTCGTCGGCCATGAAGGACGAGCCGCCACCCATGCCAAAAGCGTAGACCATGCGCGCATCGAGCAACAGGCGCGCGGCGCGCTCGATATGGGCGGGATCGATCAGCTTGCGGTTGACCTCKAGTGAGTCCAGGATATCCGCATGGATGCTGTCGGCCAGCGTGGCCGGAGCCGGCTCGGCCGTGCGGGCGCCCTGCGCCTGCAGGAAACGCTGGCCCACGGCAGTGGCCTGCGCCAGGCGCAGCTTGAGATCGCGCACGTCGCGGCAGCCGATGGCCTTGGCGAAGCGCGTCACGCTGGCTTCGCTGACGCCGGCCTTGCGCGCCAGTTCGTTGATGCTGGTGGCGGCGGCGCCGGCAAGATCCTCCAGGATCACCTGGGCGACCTTCTGCTCGGCCAGGCGCAGCGTGGGGCCACGTTCGGCGATGCGGGACAGGATGTCGAAGGGCGCGGACATGGGCAGGCGGGCGTGAGGTCGTGAGGTCGTGGGCCGGGTAATGAACTGCGTCGCCGGCTTTGGATGTTACTTTATAACAAGGATGAAATATCGTAATTTCAAGGCTATCATTACGTCAATCGGAATTTTTCACAGCGATGACAGACATGCATGAAATAAAGTACCAAGCCGGCACGATCGATCCGCTCAACAAGGCGCTGGGCAAGCTGGAGACGCCGCTGGCGCCCGACGCGGCAGGCCAGGTCGGCTGGCAACTGCTGAGCGAGGACCTGAGCCTGCCGGCGGCGGTACTGTATGAAGAACGCCTGGCGCATAACCTGGAATGGATGCGTCGTTTCATGCACGAATATGGCGTGCAGCTGGCGCCGCATGGCAAGACGACCATGGCGCCCAAGCTGTTCGCGCGCCAGCTGGCGGCCGGCGCCTGGGGCATCACGCTGGMTACCGCGCACCAGACCGCCGCAGCCTACGCGCACGGCGTGCGCCGCGTGCTGATGGCCAACCAGCTGGTGGGCCGCCGCAATATGGAGATCGTTGCCGACCTGCTGCGCGACCCGGATTTCGAGTTCTTCACGCTGGTGGATTCGGCCGAGCTGGTGGACCAGCTCGGCGCCTACTTCAGCAGCCGCGGACAGGCGCTCCAGGTCTTGCTGGAGCTTGGCGTGGCGGGTGGCCGCACCGGCGTGCGCGACGCGCAGCAGCAGCAAGCCGTGCTGGCCGCGCTGGCGCGCTGGCCGGGCGTGCTGTCGCTGGCGGGCGTGGAAATCTATGAAGGCGTGCTCAAGGAAGAAGCGGATATCCGCGCCTTCCTGCGCCGCACCGTGGCGGTCACGCGCGAGCTGTTCGCGGCCGGGCGCTTCGGCCGCAGCCCGGTTGTGATGTCGGGTGCCGGTTCGGCCTGGTACGACGTGGTGGCGGAGGAGTTCGCGCGCACCGAGATCGGCGCGCCGATCGATATCGTGCTGCGCCCTGGCTGCTACCTGACGCATGACGTGGGCATCTACCGCGCCGCGCAGCAACGCATCCTGGCCAGCAACCCGGTCGCGCAGAAGATGCGCGAAGGCCTGCTGCCGGCACTGCAGCTGTGGGCGTACGTGCAGTCGATTCCCGAGCCGGACCGCGCGATCATCGGCATGGGCAAGCGCGACGCGGCCTTCGACGCCGGCATGCCGATCCCGGCCCAGGTCTACCGGCCTGGCACGGCGGCGCCGGCCGCGGTGCCGGCGCACTGGGAAGTGACCGGCATGATGGACCAGCACGCCTACCTGCAKATCCGTGCGGGCGATGACATCAAGGTGGGCGACATGGTCGCCTTCGACATCTCGCATCCGTGCCTGACCTTCGACAAATGGCGCCACATCCCGGTGCTGGACGGCAGCCTGCGGGTGACCGACATCGTCCAGACCTTCTTCTGAACCCGGCCAGCGCGAACGGAACAACGCAAACCCAAGGGGACGCCTGCACCATGAGCATCGACATTCTCGCTTTCGGCGAGGCGCTGGTGGAATTCAACCAGCAGCCCGACGATCCCACCCGCTACCTGCAGGGCTTTGGCGGCGACACTTCCAACTTCTGCATTGCCGCGGCGCGCCAGGGTGCCCGCACCGGCTATATCAGCGCGGTAGKAGCAGACACCTTCGGCGAGCGCCTGCTGGCCTTGTKGACGCAGGAACGCGTCGATACCCGCCATGTGCGCATCGATGCGGGTGCGCCGACCGGCGTGTATTTCGTTACCCACGATGCGCATGGACACCGCTTCGACTACCTGCGCAACGGTTCGGCGGCCAGCCGCTACAGCCACGAAAACCTGCCGCACCATGCCATCGCCGAGGCGCGCTACCTGCATGTGTCCGGCATCAGCCTGGCCATCAGCACCCATGCCTGCGACGCCGGCCTGGCGGCCATGGAACACGCGCGCAAGGCCGGCGTGCGGGTGACGCTGGACACCAATCTGCGGCTGCGCCTGTGGACGCTGGCGCGGGCGCGCGGCATCATGCGCGAGGCCTTCGCGCTGACCGACGTGTGCCTGCCGAGCTGGGACGACATCACCGTGCTGACCGGCCTCAACGACCGCGATGCGATCGTCGATTACCTGCTGGGCTGCGGTATTGGCCTGGTCGCGCTCAAGCTGGGCGAGGAGGGCGCCTACGTGGCGACGCCCGAAGCGCGCACGCTGGTGGCCCCATACCCGGTGCGCCCGCTCACCCGAAGTACCCGAAGTACCCGAAGTACCCGAAGTACCCGAAGTACCCGAAGTACCCGAAGTACCCGAAGTACCCGAAGTACCCGAAGTACCCGAAGTACCCGAAGTACCCGAAGTACCTGAAGTACCTGAAGTACCTGAAGTACCTGAAGTACCCGGCTTTCCTGACCCTTCTCGACTGAATATTGCACCATGCCAACTCAATCCTCTCCGCTGATCGAACGTTTCGCTGGTGTGCCGGTGATCCCGGTGCTCGAATTCTCTTCCGTCGATGAAGCGCTGCACGTCAGCGAAGCGCTGATCGGCGGCGGCCTGCCCGTGCTGGAGATCACGCTGCGTACGCCAGTGGCCATGGAAGCCCTCAAGGCGGTCGCTGCTGCCTTCCCTGACGCCGTGGTCGGCGCGGGCACGGTGCTCACGCCGGCCCAGCTCCAGGCCGTGGGCGAGGCGGGTGCGAAGTTCGCCGTGTCGCCGGGGCTGACGCCGGCGCTTGCCGTGGCCGCGCAAGGCGCCGGCGTGGCGCTGCTGCCGGGCGTGGCTACCGCCAGCGAGGCCATGGCCGCGCTGGAAAGCGGTTTTCAGTTCCTGAAGTTCTTCCCGGCCGAGGCCGCGGGCGGCATCCCGATGCTCAAGTCACTGTATGGCCCGCTGTCGCAACTGCGCTTCTGCCCCACCGGCGGCATCGACGCGGCACGGGCGCCGTCCTACCTGGCCCTGCCGAACGTGGTGTGCGTGGGCGGCTCGTGGGTGGTGCCGAAGGACGCCGTGGCCAAGGGCGACTGGGAACGCGTGCGTACCCTGGCGCGCGAGGCCGCCGCACTGCGCAAGGCAGCCTGAGCAGGCCCGGGGCGCAAGAACGGGCCGGTGCGCTCACTCCCTTTGTCCCCTGCGTCGGACAAAGGCGGATAGCCGCGCGCCGCGCCAGGCTCTAAGCTTGGGGTATCCCGACAGCCGGAGTCAGCATGCTGGCGCGTTTTGCGGTGACGGCGGCGGCAACGGCTCCGGATAAAGAGCGCGCGGCCTGCGGCCTGCGGCCTGGCGCCGCATGGGTACGCCGCTTCGGCCGCGCCCTGGCCTGCGCACTGGCGTTGTTCGCCCAGGGCTGCGCCAGCCTGCCGCAAGACGTGCCGCGCCAGCAGAGCGCTGCCTTGGCCGATTCCGGCGGCACGGCGCTGGGCCGGCTGGTGGCGCAGAGCTCGCCCGACCCGGCGCTGTCCGGCTTCCACGTGGTCGTCTCCGGCGAGGAAGCGTACGGCACCCTCATCACGCTGGCGGACCGCGCCACGCKCACGCTGGACCTGCAGTACTACATCATCGATGCCGACGAATCCTCGCGCGAGATCCTGCGCCGTGTGCGCGCCGCGGCTGAACGCGGCGTGCGGGTGCGCATGCTGGTCGACGACCTGCACAGCGACGGCAAGGATCGCGCCTTCCTTCGTTTCGCGCGTCACCGGAATATCGAAGTCCGGATGTTCAATCCATTCCCGGCCGGACGGTTTTCCAAGTTCACGCGGATGCTGTCGTCCGCGGGGGATATCCGCCGCATCAACCGGCGCATGCACAACAAGGCCTTTATCGCAGACAACGCGCTGGCCATGACGGGCGGGCGCAATATCGGCAACGCGTATTTCCTGCGCGCGCCTGACGCCAATTTCGTCGACCTGGACGTGATCGCCGCCGGGCCGGCCGTGCGGCGGCTGTCGGCGGCGTTCGACAGCTACTGGAACAGCCCGCTGGCGGTGCCGGTGGAGGAACTGGCCTCAAGCGAGGAGCTGGCGGCAGCATCGCAGCCATCCACGGGCACCGGCGCCGCAGCGGCTTCCGGCGCGGGTAGCGCAGCGGGCGCGGCCAGGCCCGAGCAAGCCCTGGTCGACGAAGAAACGGAACGCAAGCGCTTCGAGGCCCAGGGCATGACGCCCCCGGGCCGCATCGATGCGCGCGCCAGCTTCCTGGGCCGCCAGCTCGCCGGGGGCGGCAAGCTGCCGCTGGAGTGGGCCGCCGCCAGCGTGATGGTGGATACCCCGAACAAGGCCTCGCCCGATCAGGCGCCCGAAGGCACCGATACCATGGTGGAGGAGCTGGGACGCATGCTCAGCGATGCACGCCAGGAGATCATCCTGATCTCGCCCTACTTCGTGCCTGGCGATGCCGGCGTGGCATGGATGGCCAAGCTCGTCAGGCAGGGTGTGAAGGTAAGGGTGCTGACCAATTCGCTGGCCGCCACCGATGCGCCGATCGTTCACGTGGGCTACAAGCGCTACCGCGAACCCATGTTGCGCGCCGGCGTGGAATTGCACGAACTGAAGGCGCACCCTGGCCGGCCGCAGAAAGCCGTTGGGGACTTTTCTTCATCGCAGGCCAGCCTGCACGTAAAGGCCGCAGTGGCGGACCGCAGCAACCTGTTCGTGGGTTCGATGAATTTCGATCCCCGCTCGGCCAGCCAGAATACCGAAACCGGCCTGATCATCCACAGTCCGCGGCTGGCGCAGCAAGTGGCGCAGCTGTTTGCCGGCGCGATCGACGACAACAGCTACCTGCTGCGCTTGTCCGATGCGGGCGCGGTGCAATGGGTCGATGGCAGGGGGGACAAGATGGTGGTGCTGGACACCGAGCCGGATACCAGTTGGTCCAGGCGGCTGTGGATCGATGTGATGGGGCCGTTTACACCCGAAGAGCTTCTGTGAAGGGCGTGCGGTCCCGGGCCCGCATGCAAAAAAAGGCCGGCGTGCACTGACGCCGGCCTTTTGCCRCCAGGCGACCATGCGGGCGCCTGCGCGCTGTCGCTTGGCTTACTTGCTGCGGTCAGCCGCGCCTTCGAGCTTCTGGCCGCCCTTCTGAATATCCTGTCCTAGGCCGGCCATGGTATTGCAGCCAGCAAGCAGGGTGGCAAACAGAACGCAGAAGATCCATCCTTTTTTCACGCCAKACTCCTTTCGGTCKATTTGTTCGCCGCAATTCTACAGTTGTTGCGGCGAAGCATCCCAGTGCCTTGCATGGCTTTTTGTAACTTTTTCGCTGCGCAACGCAGTCGGGGTAACGCCGAAAATACGGCCTACGACTGGTCCATCAATTCGCGCGCGCGTGCGCAGATGGCCGCATGCGTCTGCGCCAGCCATTGAACGGGAAAGGGCTGCGCGAGCAGGTAGCCCTGCATGCTGCTGCAACCCCAGCGGCGCACCTCGGCCAGCTGGCGGCGGGTTTCGATGCCCTTGGCGCAGACCGGCACGCCAAGCCGGTTTGCCAGTTCGCAGGCGGCCTGCAAGCGCGCCACGGCGGCGTTCTCGTGGTCGGGGCGGTCGCTGATGCCGATGCTGCGCGCGTTGAACGTCACCAGGTCGGGCTGCAGCCGCTCCAGGGTTGCGCGGCTGGCGCTTTCGCCCGGGCCGCCGGCAAAGTCGCTCAGGACAAAGCGCAGCCCGGCGCGGCGCAGGGTGTGGAGCTTGCCGGCGGCCACGGCGTCACCCTCGGGCACGGCTGCGGCGGGAATCTCCATGCAGACCCGGGTGGGGTCGAGATGCTGGCGCTCGAGCGTGCGCAGCAGGGTGTCGATCAAAGGTGTGCCGTGCAGCTGATTGCTCGAGACGAGGAAGCCCAGCTGGACAGGATCGGCGATGCCGGGACAATCGAGCAGCGGCAGCGCGGTTTCCATCATCCAGCGCGCCACGTCGCCCATCAGTCCCAGCGCTTCGAGCGCGGGCAGGAAGTCGTGCGGGGCCACGCGGCCGAACTCCGGGCTCTGCCAGCGCAGCCGGACGGTGTAGCCGGAAACCTGGGCGGTGTGCAGCGAGGCGCGCGCCTGCAGGTTCAGCGTGAGCTGGCCGCKCGCCAGCGCTTGCGGCAAGGCCGCCAGCAGCGGGGAGGATAGCGGCGCGGGCGCGGCAACCGCGCAGCCGGCAACGCCGTCACCGCCGCGCTTGCGCACGCGCAGCATGGCGTCAAAGGCCTCGTGCACACTGCGCTCGGCAGGCTTGTGGGGATCGTCCAGCGCCACGCCGACACTGCACGACAAGAAGAGCTCGAAGCCGTTCTGCCGGAACTGCCGCGCCAGCACGGTGGCGATGCCGCGAGCCAGGCGCAGCGCCGCTTCCGGCGCGTCGGCCCCCGGCGGCAGCGCCACGATGGCGCCGATATCAGCGTTGCCGAGCCAGGCCAGATCGGCAGGCTGCGCGTGGGCGGCGACGCGCGCGGCCGCCTGCGCGCGCACGCCGCCCGCCAGTTGCGGGCCGAGCAACTCGCTGGCGTGGGTAAACCTGTCCAGGTGGATCATCAGCACCGCGAAGCGCTGGGTGGCATGCGCCTGCTGTCGCCGTGCCGCCAGCATGGCGGCGAAATCACCKGTTTCGAGCGGGTCCACCTCCGGTGTGCCGACGGTGCCGTCTGCGTCTGGATGCATTGGGGGGTCCCTGTGTATGGCGTATAGCGCTGTCTTGCCGCGCGGCGCCCGTGGGCGGCACGGCATCAGACCCGATCATACGGTAGACCGGGCACGCCCCGAAGCGCGCGGGATACAGGGATTGTGCGGAGATGCGAGGACTTGACGGAGATCAAGTTTCGAAGGCCCGGCGGCCCGCGGTGGCGGACCGGGCGCAGCAGGCGGGGGCGGGCAGGGCAGGCCGCGCGGCAGGGCGCCTGCCGCGCGCCGGGCAAGGCGKGGTGTCAGCCCGTGGTTTCCGCGTCGGCKCCGTCCTCGGGCGGCACCTGGGAGGCGAGCACCTTGTCGATGCGCTTGCCGTCCATGTCGACGATCTCGTACTTCCAGTCGCCCCAGCGGACCGTGTCGCCAGTCTGCGGCAGCCGGCCCAGCAACAGCAGCAGCATGCCGGACAGCGTGTGATAGCGTTCCTTGGATTCCTCCGGCACGTGGCGCAGGCCGAGACGGTCTTTCAGCTCGGGGATCGGAATCAGGCCATCGAGCAGCCACGAGCCGTCTTCGCGCTGCACGGCCCATTCCTCGCCAGCGCTGTCCGGCTTGAACTCGCCGGTGATGGCTTCGACCAGATCCTGCAACGTCACGATGCCCAGCACTTCGCCGTACTCGTCGATGACGAAGGCCATCTGGCCGCCCGAGGCGCGGAAGTTCTCCAGCAACTCCATGCCGGTCACGCTCTCCGGCACAAACACAGGGGACTGCAGCACGGCGGTCAGATCGGTGGGCTCGCCGCGCAGGCGGCGGGCCAGCAACTGGCGCGCGCTGACCACGCCCAGCATGTCGTGCATGCCGCCGCGCACCACCGGGAAGCGCGAATGGTCGGATTCCTCGATGCGGCGCAGGTTTTCTTCCAGCGGCACTTCCACGTCCAGGCACACGACGTCGCCGCGTGGCACCATCAGCGATGTGAGCTGGCGGTCGTCGAGGCGGAACACGTTGCGCACCATGGTGTGCTCGTGCTGCTCGATGACGCCCGCTTCCGAGCCTTCCACCAGCAGCGCGTGGATTTCTTCCTCGGTCACCGCCGGGCCACGGCCGCTCTTCACACCGAGCAGGCGCAGCACCAGGCGCGTCGAGCTGGACAGGAGCTTGACGAACGGCGTCGAGGCCACCGCCAGGAAGGCAATGGGGCGCGACGCCAGGCGCGCAATGCTCTCGGGGGCCATCTGGCCGAGTCGCTTGGGAACCAGCTCACCCAGCACGATGGAAAAATACGTCAGGCCCGCCACCACGATGGCGGTCGCCACATAGCCGGCGGTGGACACCTGCATGCCAAAGCCCTGAAGCCACATGCCGAGCGGCTGCGCCAGCGTGGACTCGCCGACCACGCCGTTGAGCACGCCGATGGAGGTGATGCCGATCTGGACGGTCGACAGAAAGCGGGTGGGATCTTCGCCCAGCTTGATCGCCTCGATGGCGCCGCGGTCGCCCTCCTCGATCTGCTTTTGCAGACGGGCCTTGCGGGCTGTCACCAAGGCGATCTCCGACATGGCGAACAGGCCGTTRAGCARAATSAGCGCCAGTATTATGGCAATTTCCATCAGGGTGCGCGCCCTGTGCGCGCAGGAGTTATCGAGGCCCAAAGCATAACATTGCTGTGTGTCCGCACTGCTTCAGACCGGGCCGGTGTGCTGCATGCTGTCCTTCATGCCCCTTCCTTCTCTTTCAGCCAGGGCCATGTGCCGATGCGGCACGGCCGCGCCGCATCCGGAATCCGGACGTTTGCGCCCTTCGGATTTCGGACGGACCCGCCTCCTGAAGTCGGTGTTCTACTTGAAATTGTCGATATAACACATTGATAAATAACGAAGATTATCATGGGTGCCAGTGCCGGCGCAGCGCCTGTGGACGAGCGTGTCGCCGTAGCGCGCCCGGCGACGATTACCTTGCAGGTAATGGCTGCGTGGCGGCGGCCGTGCTGTAATGCCGTCATGGATACCTTGACCCCCAGCTCCGAGACCGCAACCGACTTCCCCGGGCTCTTGCGCTACTGGCGTGCCAGGCGCGGCTACAGCCAGCTCGCGCTGTCGCTGGCGGCAGGGGTGTCGCAGCGCCATATCAGCTTCCTCGAATCCGGCCGCGCGCGGCCGAGCCGCGAGATGGTGCTGTCGCTGGCGGACCGCCTCGGCGTGCCGCTGCGCCAGCGCAACCGCCTGCTGCTGGCGGGCGGCTTTGCCCCCGCTTATAGCGAGCACGGCCTCGGCGCGCCTGCGCTGCASATGGTGCAGCAGGCSRTSGCSCTGATCCTCAGCAAGCAGGAGCCTTATCCGGCGGTGGTGCTGGACCGGTTCTGGAATATGCTCGACGCGAACCAGGCCTATMGCAACATGATCCGCGTGCTGCTGGACGGCCGCGAGCCGTCCACGCTGGAGCAGGGCAGCGGGCGCATCAACCTGATGCTGACGGTGTTCGACCCGCAAGGGTTGTGGCCGGTGATCGAKAACGCCCGGCAGGTCGGGCGATACCTGCTGAGGCGGGTCTGGCAGGAACTGCAGACGCAGGCGCAGGACCAGACTGCGCGCGCCATCTTCAGCCGCATTTCGTCCTGGCACCCGGACATGCTCGGACCCGGCGGGGTGCCGCTGGCCGACGACGAGGCCGCCGGCGGCACCCCGCCGCCGATGCTGCCGGTTGCAGTGGCCGCCGGCGGCTTCCGGGCCGCGCTGTTTTCCACGCTGACCACGCTTGGCATTCCGCAGGACATCACGCTGCAKGAAATGCGCATCGAATGCTTCTTTCCGGCCGACGATGCCTCGCGCCTGGCGCTGGAAGCGCTTTCCAGCCAGACCGCGGCCGCGCCGCAGCCGCCGGGGCGCGCCAGGCAAGCCTTGCCGCACTCGTGCTAACATTCCGCTGCCGGCGCGCCCGCCAGTCCATTGGCGGCGCGCCGGCATCGTTACGTCTTCAGGGCGGGGTGCAAGTCCCCACCGGCGGTATGTCACCACAAGGTGGCGAGCCCGCGAGCGCCCGCATTCCCGTGCGGGGTCAGCAGACCTGGTGAGAGGCCAGGGCCGACGGTCATAGTCCGGATGAAAGAAGATGGGCGGTACAACCCGGCTGGATGCCAGGCATGCGCGCGCTCGCGCCTGCCCGGTTGAATTTGCCTGTGTTTT
Source organism: Cupriavidus sp. 05T41 (assembly GCF_056396525.1). Lineage (NCBI taxonomy): Bacteria > Pseudomonadati > Pseudomonadota > Betaproteobacteria > Burkholderiales > Burkholderiaceae > Cupriavidus > Cupriavidus sp. 05T41. The sequence continues at coordinate 23,848 of NZ_JBFTLQ010000084.1, read as the reverse complement.
TCCGCTGATCCCCTGGAACGCCCACTTATCGTGATTCAAGGAGCGTTTCATGCTGTCCCTTCCCACCCAGGAAAACCCCGCCGTTACCGTTGCCTTCCCGGCCGTCGCCGAGGCCGACGCGCGTCCGCTTGGCGAGCGTATTGCCCAGGCGCTGGAGGCCATGCGCGAAGGCCGTCCCGTGGTGCTGCTCGACGACGACGACCGCGAGAACGAGGCCGACCTGATCCTTGCCGCMGAACGCCTGACCCAGGCCAATATGGCCATGATGATCCGCGAATGCAGTGGCATCGTGTGCCTGTKCCTGACGCGCGAGAAGGTTGCCAGCCTGGGCCTGCGCCCGATGGTGGAAAACAACCGCAGCCAGTACGGTACTGCCTTCACGGTCTCGATCGAGGCGCGCGAAGGCGTGACCACGGGCGTGAGCGCGGCCGACCGCATCACCACCATCCGTGCCGCCATCGCCGACGATGCGGGCCTGGATGCCGTGGTCAGCCCGGGCCACGTGTTTCCGCTGGTCGCGGTGGACGGCGGCGTACTGGCCCGCCGCGGCCATACCGAGGGCTCGGTCGAACTCGCCCGCCTGGCGGGCCTGGCGCCGGCCGCGGTGTTGTGCGAGTTGATGAACCCGGACGGCACCATGGCCCGCCGGCCGGAGGCGCTGACGTTTGCCGAGATGTACCGCCTGCCGGTGCTGACCATCGCGGACCTGGTGGCCTGGCGCGAGCAACAGGGCTGAGCMCGGCGCCCGCCTGCGGAGCGGGCCTGGCGCGCTGTGCGACAATGCGGCCTGTTTTTTTGGTCCAAACGAGGGTCCGTCCATGTCCTTGCGCGCCGCTTTTCATGCTGTTGTCGTGCTCGCGGCCAGCAGCTTCTGCGTTGCCGTCCACGCCGAGCMGTCCACCRGCGCGGCCCGCCGCCGCGGGCCTGTATCAATGCCAGGGTAGCAACGGCGGCACCGTGTTCCGTTCCACGCCGCGCGAAGGCTGCTCGGTGTTGGCCGCACCCGATCCCGCCGCGCCCGATCCGCAGCGCTGGCTGCCGCTGATGGGCGCCAACGGGGTGGTTTCCTATTTCGACAAGACTTCGGTGCGCCGCCGTGGCGCCGAAGTCGGCGTGGCTGTCATGCGCAATGCGCCGGCCGGGGTGATCCGCACCGCCAGCGGCGAGCMGATCCGTTCTTCGCTCAAGCGCATGATCTTCAACTGTGCGACTTCCATGTATGCCGTGGTCGAGCAGACCCTCTATCCGAAGCGCTACGCGCGCGGCGAGTCGCTCTATACCATCAGCGCGCCACAGGCCGGCATGCCCCAGTCTGCCGCAGGCGGCACCATTGCCGGCKAACTGCTGAGCCGCCTCTGCCATTAGGCGCGCTGTCGCCCCGCGCGCTGCATGCTGCGTCGCAATGTCGATAGGCGGGACGGCGCGTCAACCCATCGCTTCCCTGTCCCGTTGCTGGTAGTGACGAAGCGCATCAGCCCAAAGCCACCACGGCCGCAGGCAGGCTTCTTTTACAGCGGACCAGGAGGCTGACATGAAGAAGTGGATCGTGATGTTGACGCTGGCCATGTTCGGTGCGGGTGCCTATGCCCAGGCTTCGGCGCCGGCCGCGCCCGCGGCCGGTGACAAGCCGGCGGCAAGCTCGGACAAGATGTCCAAGAAGCCGGCCAAAAAGAAGAAGAACCATGCGCCGTCCGATACCGACAAGATGATGAATAAAGGCGCCTGAGCGCCATCAGTGAGAGGCGACAGGCAGCGGGCACGCTCAGGCGCGTGCCTGCTGCCGCAATAGTTCGCCGCGCCGCCCGCGTCCGCCATGCCGTGCCGTTCCGGCGCGTTGCCGCGTATGCGCGGGTACCGGTGCCCAGTGGCGATATGCCATCCGGGGGGACTGGCGCCGAGGCGAAAATCCATCGAGAGGCTACGGCCTCTCTTTTTTTTGCGTGCCTCTCGCCGGACGGTGCACTGCACGAACGCCCGAGGTGCGCCATGCGCTCTTTCGGGGCATCGTGGCGCGTGTTGACGAAGCCGAATCCATATCCTAGCGTTGCAGTTTMGGGTTCCGCTCGCATCTCTGCACGACATGCCGGGCTGCGCGTGGCGCCCGCGTGTCGAGTTGTTTTCCCGCTCTGCCATGACCCAGGCCACAGCCTGCAAAGACCATCGGGCGTCCTTCGCGCGCCGTTGCGCCCGGATCCGGGTGCGGACGCTTCGCGAGTACGGATCCGATGTGATGCGCGGGGCGGGAGGCCATGTGGAATGCGGCTTTGAGCAGACTGGGGTTTCAATTTGTTGCAAACGTTGCGTGATCGAAACGTGACTTTGAAGACTCGAATTGTTAAGGTCCTATTGCGCATTGCAACAAACCTGTTACGTTGCTAAGACATTAGCGAAATGTTGCGCCGCGAGCCCGTCCGGGTTTGCGCAAGCGGCTCACCGAAACTGCCGCGCATCGTTGCGATCACCGCCTTTTTGTCGCCTGGCTGAACGATGGTCCGCCTCTTGCTGCGGACCCTTGTCCTGCCGTTGCCTCCAACCCCGCCTGCCAATGGCATCCATGTCCGATAACGCTACCTTGCCGATCTCCGCAAACGCCCCACGCCGCCAGCCGGCGCTTGCCAGCGCACGCGCCGCGCGCCTGGGCAGGTGGTTGTGCGGTGGCATGCTGGCAGTCTGCGCGGTGGCCGCGCATGCGTTCGATTTCGAGACCGTGGCGGCGCGGGCACACCAGCTGGCCGCGAGCCCTTACAAGGCACCGGCGCAAAACCTGCCGCGCGAGTTGCGCGAGCTGTCCTACGAGCGCTATCGCGAGATCGAGTACAAGCCCGAGCGCTTTCAGTGGCGCAATGCCAAGCTGCCTTTCGAGCTGTCCTTCTTCCATGAAGGCACGGTGTTCGACCAGCCGGTGCGCATCAACGAGGTGGTCAGTGGCAGCGCGCGCGAGATCCGCTTCGATCCTGCAGCGTTCAACTATGGTCCGCACAAGGTCGACGCCGCCAAGCTCAAGACGCTCGGCTTCGCTGGCTTTCGCGTGCTGTATCCGCTGAACCAGGCCAAGGGCAAGGACGAAGTGGTGTCCTTCCTCGGCGCGAGCTATTTCCGCGCGCTCGGCAAGGACCAGTGGTACGGCCTGTCGGCACGCGGGCTGGCGGTGGACACTGCGCTCAACTCGGGCGAGGAGTTTCCGCGCTTCGTCGAGTACTGGATCGAGCGMCCGTCGCCGGCTGACAAGCAGTTGACCATCTACGCGCTGATGGATTCGCGCCGCATGAGCGGCGCCTACCGCATCGTCATCCGCCCGGGCGCGGAGACCGCGATGGAGGTGAAGTCGCGGCTGTTTCTGCGCGAGAACGTCACCAAGCTCGGCCTGGCGCCGCTGACCAGCATGTTCCTGTTCGGCGAGAACCAGCCCTCGCCGGTGCCCGACTACCGGCCCGAGGTGCATGACTCCGACGGCCTCTCGGTGCAGCTCGGCACCGGCGAATGGGTGTGGCGCCCGCTGGGCAATCCCAAGCGTTTGCTGGTGACATCGTTTGCCGCCACCAATCCGCAGGGCTTCGGGCTGATGCAGCGCGACCGCGAATTCAGCAGCTACCAGGAGATCGGCGCATGGTACGAGCGGCGCCCGAGCGCTTGGGTCGAGCCCAAGGGCAACTGGGGCTCGGGCCGGGTGGAGCTGGTGCAGATCCCTACGCCCGACGAGACCAATGACAACATCGTGGCCTACTGGGTGCCCGACAACCCGCCCAAGCCCAGGCAACCTTTCGATTTCGAGTACCGCCTGCTGTGGCAGAAGGACGGCGAAAAACTGCCGCCGCTGTCGTGGGTGACACAAACGCGGCGAGGCCAGGGCCTGAGCCGCAAGCAGGACGACACCAGTTTTTCGCTGGTCGTCGATTTCGAAGGCCCTGCCTTCAAGAAACTGGCCGCCGACACCCGCATCGATCCGGTGATCTCGGCCGACAGCAACGGGGAGCTGCTGAACACTTCGACGCAGCGCAATGATGCAACCGGCKGCTGGCGCATGACGATGATCGTGCGTCGCAAGGACGAGAACAAGCCGGTCGAATTGCGCGGMTATCTTCGCAACGGCAATACAACCCTATCCGAGACGTGGAGCTACATCTTACCCCCAGGCTGAAGCGGCGCGCCGCCCCGGCGGCGGCATGCGAGCGCTATCTCGATCGCGTGCCGGTCTCGCCAGACCAGCGCCGCGAGCTGCTTAACAACATTACGGTCAGCGACAGCGCCGACACGGAGTCGGCCATGAACTTGCTGCAACGCCAACTCACCGCCAGGGACGGCGCTCAGCCGCCGGCTGGCGGCACCGCCTACGCATCGGTCGGGCGCCGCCTCAATCTCGCCTACGGCGCGCCGCAGGCCGCCGGCGAACCGCTGATCCAGCGCCATGACGACGGCACCGTGCATATCGATACGGGCCCGGCGCCCGAGCGTGCCTCGATGGTGCCGCGCGCATGGCCGCCGCATATCGTCACCGGTTTCCTGCGCAACCTGGGCCGCCGCATGCTCGGCCGCCCGCCGGTGCCGGAAACCTGGGACACCCTGCATGACGGCCCCGATGCCGAAGGCAAGTGGCACCCCGCCGGTGCGCACCGCCGCTGGGTGTTGCTCGGCCTGGTCACCGGGCAGACCGCGCTGGCGACGTATTTCATGACGAAGGTGCTGCCATACCACGGCACCGACCCGCTGGAGATCGCCGTGCTGGCGCTCTTCGCCATCCTGTTCTCGTGGGTGTCGGCCGGCTTCTGGACCGCCATGATGGGCTTCCTGGTGCTGGCCAAGGGCGGCGACCGCCACCTGATCTCGCGCTCGGCGGCGCAGGCGGGCCCGATCGCCGAGGAGGCGCGCACCGCGGTCATCATGCCGATCTGCAACGAGGACGTGAACCGCGTGTTCGCCGGCCTGCGCGCCACCTATGAATCGATGGAGCGCACCGGCGAGCTGGCGCGCTTCGATTTCTTCGTGCTGTCGGACAGCGGCAACCCCGACCTGCGCGCCGCGGAGACCGACGCGTGGATGGAAACCTGCCGCGCGGTCAATGGCTTCGGCCGGATCTTCTATCGCTGGCGCCGTCACCGCGTCAAGCGCAAGACCGGCAACGTGGCGGACTTCTGCCGGCGCTGGGGCAGCGCCTACCGTTATATGGTGGTGCTCGACGCCGACAGCGTGATGAGCGGCGAGTGCCTGAGCACGCTGGTCAAGCTGATGGAAAGCAACCCGGGCGCGGGCATCATCCAGACTGCCCCGCTCGCGGTGGGGCGCGAGACCATGTATGCGCGCGTGCAGCAATTCTCCACGCGCGTATACGGTCCGCTGTTTACCGCCGGCCTGCACTACTGGCAGCTTGGCGAGTCGCATTACTGGGGCCACAACGCCATCATCCGCATCCAGCCCTTCATGGAGCATTGCGCGCTGGCGCCGCTGCCGGGCAAGGGGCCGCTGGCGGGCGAGATCCTTTCGCACGATTTCGTCGAAGCCGCGCTGATGCGCCGCGCTGGCTGGGGGGTATGGATCGCGTACGACCTGGAAGGCTCCTACGAGGAGCTGCCACCCAATCTGCTCGACGAGGTCAAGCGCGACCGCCGCTGGTGCCAGGGCAACCTGATGAACTTCCGCCTGTGGATGAAGCAGGGCTTCCACGCAGTGCACCGCGCGGTATTCCTCACCGGCGTGATGGCCTACCTCTCGGCGCCGCTGTGGTTCTTGTTCCTGGTGCTGTCGACCATCATGCTGGCCAAGCACGCGCTGGTGCCGCCCGAGTATTTCACCCAGCAGTACCAGTTGTTMCCGACCTGGCCGGAGTGGCATCCGGAGAAGGCGCTCGCGCTGTTCTCRGCCACCGCCACGCTGCTGTTCCTGCCCAAGGTGGCAAGCATCGTGCTGCTGATGAAAGATGCGCGCAACTATGGCGGGCCGGTGCGGCTGGTGCTGTCGATGCTGATCGAGGTGCTGATGTCGGCCTTGCTGGCGCCGGTACGCATGCTGTTCCATACCAAGTTCGTGGTGGCGGCCTACAGCKGCTGGGGCATTACGTGGAAGTCGCCCCCGCGCGAAGATGCCGAAACCACCTGGGGCGAGGCATTCCGCCGTCACGGCCTGCATACCTTGCTCGGCCTCGCATGGGGCGGGCTGGTGCTGTGGCTGGATCCGAACTTCGTCTGGTGGCTGTTGCCGATCGTCGGCGCGCTGGCGTTCTCGATCCCGCTGTCCGTGCTGCTGTCGCGCGTGTCGCTCGGCCGCGCGCTGCGCCGCGCCAGGCTGTTCGTCACGCCCGAGGAAGCCAGGCCGCCGMGTGAGATGGTGGCGATGCAGGAGCACGTCGAAGCCGCCGGCGAGCCGCCGGCCTTTATCGATGCCGTGGTCGACCCGGTCACCAATGCGCTGATGTGTGCCACGGCCACGTCCCGCCTGATCCAGCCGGAAGCCACCAAGAGCGAGCGTGCCGCGCTGGTGCAGCAGGCCCTGACGGGCGGCCCCGACGAACTCAGCGCCGCGCAGAAGCACTTGTTGCTGGGCGATCCGTTCGCGCTGGCCAGGCTGCATGAGCTGGTATGGGGATCCGCGCTGGCGCACGCGCGCTGGAAGGAAACGCGCATCCTGCCGCGGCGCGCGGCCAATGTGGTGCCGCTGCGGCCGCGCCTGGCCTGATTCATCGCACGCCCTGGCATGCCGGCACCCTGCGGGGTGCCGGTTTTTTTTGCTCCGCGGATTCGGGGGGAGAGGAGCGTCGCCTAGCGCAATGCCGAGGCGCAGATCGGGGAGTTGATATAGACGTCGCCCACGCGGCGTTCGCTGCGTTCGTTGCGGGTCATGTAGCGGAACATCATGCTCACGCCCAGCTTAGTCAGGATTTCCACGTCGCGATTGGCGCAGATATTGCGCTGCAACGGCGCGGCATAGCTGAGCTCGAAGCTGGCGAGATCCAGCATCGGGCCGCGGTACTTGGTGAGTTCCAGCTGAAAGAGTACGTGTTTGCCGGGCACCGACTGGCAGCGGCGCAGGCGTGTTTCGCCGTCGATCTCGATGGGCAGCGCGTCGTTGAGCTGGCGGCAGGCGCGCGCCAGGATATTGTCCGGGCGCGCCGTGTTGCGCAGCAGTTCGGGCACGCCGGMCGCGCCGGTGTTCTGGCCGGTGGCCGCGCCCTTGAGCATCTGCGCCAGCGCTTCGGCCTCGTCAGGCGCCGCCGGGGCGGACGCGGCCKACACGGCGGCCTTGGCCGGCGCCGGCACCGGAGCTGGGGCCGCGTGCGCGCACGGCAAGCTGCCCGCGCCGGCAGCCAGGGTCAGTAAAGCGGAAAGCAGAGCGTATCTTGTTCTCATGCAGGAAAACGTTGCCGGAAACCGTGCCGGTGAGCGGGCTTCCGCGGTGCGTCGGGCTGCTTGACCGTCCGCCCCGGGCGGCCGACAGGGTGGCATTGTACCCTTGGCCCCGCTGGCGTTGAAAGCGGCACCCCGCGAACCGCGGGCGCGGGCCCGCATCATCCACGCTTGCCGCGCCGAATACGCAGCTTGTTACGGTATGCAACAATTACGTCTTTCGCCTCGCCTTGCGTGTCTCGCTTGCCCCTGGCCCTGCCGCTGCCGGCGCGCTTGCTAGTTCCTCTGGATGTCCSGATGACCCGTTCCACCCGMGCACCCCAGTCCGCGCGTTTTCCACTCTGGCTCCTGGTATGCGCTTCGCTGACAGCACTGGCGCCGCTGTCCATCGATATGTACTTGCCGAGTTTCCCCGCGCTGGCGGGCGATCTCGGCGTGGACATCGGCCGCGTGCAGCTGACGCTGGGCACGTTCCTGGTCGGGCTGGCAGTGGGGCAGGCCTTCTATGGTCCGATCAGCGATMGCTTCGGCCGCAAGCCGCCGCTCTACGTCGGGCTGCTGGTGTACGCTGCCGCGGCGGCCGGCTGCGCCCTCGCGCGGGATGTCGAAGCGCTGATGCTGTGGCGCTTCCTGCAKGCGCTGGGCGGCTGCGCCGGCATGGTGATGGCGCGCGCGGTCATCCGCGACCGGCTCGAAGCCCATGAATCCGCGCGGGCCTTTTCCTCGCTGATGCTGGTCATGGGCCTGGCGCCGATCCTGGCGCCGGTCATCGGCGGCGCCGTGCTCGGGGCGTTCGGCTGGCGCGCCATMTTCTGGCTGCTCTGCGGCAGCAGCCTGGCGATCCTGCTGGTGGTCCACCGCTATATGGAGGAATCGCTCGACCACGCCAGCGCCATGCCGCTGCGCCTCGGGCATGTGCTTTCCAACTACGCCCAGTTGCTGCGCKACCGCAGCTTCGTGGGCTATTCGCTGTCGGCCGGCTGCGGGCAGGCTGGCATGTTCGCGTATATCGCGGGGTCGCCGTTCGTGCTGATCGAGTTGCATGGCATCGCGCCCTCTCATTACGGCTTCGTGTTTGGTGCCAATGCGCTGGGCCTGATCGCAATGTCGCAGCTCAATGCGMGCCTGGCGCGCACCCGCCCGMTCGACCACGTGCTGCGTGCCGCGCTGGTGGCGCCGTGCGCGGCTGGCGTGCTGCTGGCCGCGGCGGCGCTGGCGGGCATGGCATCGCTGCCGGTGCTCCTGGCGGGCTTTTTCGTGTTTATCGCCAGCCTGGGCTGCATCCTGCCGAATGCCTCGGCGCTCGCCATGGCCCAGCAAGGGCACCGGGCCGGCACGGCCTCCGCGATGATGGGCACGCTGCAGTTTTCGCTGGGCACGCTCGCCGGCGCCGCGGTCAGCCTCTGGCGCGATGGCAGCGCGCTGCCGCTCGCGGTGGTCATGGCCGTATGCGGCGTCGGGGCCGTGGGCATGCGCATGGTCGGGCGCGCCGGCATGCAGGCGCAGCGCCACGCGTGAGCCGCGCCAGCGTGCCGGAGCACGGTCAGGCTGCGGCGTTGCTGCTGCCTTGCTGCAGGACCACCAGCTGGGCCGGCATCGGCGCGGCGTAGCCCGCCTCGCCAAAGCACTCGCGCATGAGGCGGTTGGTGTCGAAATACACCTGCCAGTAGTGATCGGTATGGCAGTAGGGGCGCACGGCCAGGACCGGCCCCACCAGGGTGAACTCGAGGATCTCGACGTCGGGCGCGGGTTCGGCCAGCACGTTCGGCAACGCGGCGATGCGTTCCTTGAGCAGGGCAATGGCAGCRGCCGTATCGGTGCTGCCGGACAGCTGGGCCTTCAGCTCKACACGACGGTAGGCGTTGGCGCTGAAGTTCTGGATGGTGTCGGCGAAGATCTTGTTGTTGCCGACCACCGTCAGCACGTTGTCGGGCGTGTCCATGGTGGTGGCGAACAGGCCGATCTCCCTGACAGTGCCTGTCACCCCGGCCACCGTGACGAAATCGCCCACCTTGAATGGCCGCAGCACCACCAGGAAAGCGCCCGCGGCAAAATTGGCCATCAGCCCCGACCACGCCATCCCGACGGCGATGCCGGCCGCTGCGATCAGCGCGGCGAAGGTGGTGGTCTGGATGCCGAAATAGCCGAGGATGCCGATCACCAGCACCACGTTCAGCGTGACCGTGACGATGGATCCGACATAGCGCAGCAGCGTCGGATCGACCTTCTGCTTGGACAACGAGCCCTGGACCAGGCGTACCACGACATGGATCAGCCAGCGGCCGATCACCCAGAAGGCGAGGGCGGCAAGGATCTTGACCCCGAATTCGGTCGCATAGGCGACCACGACATCCTGGAGCTTCTGCAGCGTTGTGGCATCCATCGCGTTCTCCCTTGCTGGCTCTTGCAGGTTCACAAGCAACGAACATCATGCAGCGGATGCCCGGGCGCGGCGAGGGCGTGACGCGGGGGCGGTCAAGGCATTATTGCTTTGCCGCGAGCGGAAGTTCAAGCACAAAATCGCGCGGCACGGCGGGCCTGGCTGGCCCGGCGTGCCGCGGCGGGAGCGGCGGGAGCGGCAGGCGGCTGCCTTGCCGCGTCGATCTACCAGTTGGTTTCGCGCTCCGGCGTGGCCGAGATGCGATGCAGGGACAGGTCGGCGCCGTTGTATTCGGATTCGGCATCCAGCCGGATGCCGACCACCTTCTTCAGYGTGCCATAGACCACGGTGCCACCCACGAGGGCGATGACAATGCCCAGCAGGGTGCCGATCGCCTGCGCGCCCAGCGAAACCCCGCCGATGCCGCCCAGCGCCTGCGCACCGAAGATGCCGGCGGCAATGCCGCCCCACGCGCCGCACAGGCCGTGCAGCGGCCACACGCCCAGCACATCGTCGATGTGCCATTTGTTCTGGGCCAGCGTAAACAGATAGACGAACAGCACGCCGGCCACGCCGCCGGTCACCAGCGCGCCCAGCGGGTGCATCAGATCCGAGCCCGCGCACACCGCCACCAGCCCGGCGAGCGGCCCGTTATAGGCGAAGCCGGGATCGTTGCGGCCGGCCGCCCAGGCGGCYAGCGTGCCGCCGGCCATGGCCATCAGGGAGTTGATGGCGACCAGTCCGCTGATCTTGTCGACGGTCTGCGCGCTCATGACGTTGAAGCCGAACCAGCCCACCGCCAGCACCCACGCGCCCAGCGCCAGGAACGGGATATTGGAGGGCGGGTGTGCGCTGATGCGGCCATMTTTCTGGTAGCGGCCGCGGCGCGCGCCGAGCAGCAGGATGGCCGGCAACGCGATCCAGCCGCCCATGGCATGGACCACGACGGAGCCGGCGAAGTCGTGGAAGGGCGCGCCGGCGACCGAGGCGATCCAGTCCTGCACGCCGAAGCGGTTGTTCCAGGCGATGCCTTMGAAGAAGGGGTAGACCAGGCCGACCAGGACGAAGGTCGCCACCAGTTGGGGATTGAAGCGCGAACGCTCCGCGATGCCGCCCGAGATAATCGCCGGGATGGYCGCGGCGAATGTCGCCAGGAAGAAGAATTTCACCAGCTCATAACCGCTTCTTTGCGCCAGCGTCTGGGCGCTGGCGAGAAATTCGACCCCATAAGCTACCGTATAGCCGATAAAGAAATAGGCGATCGTGGAAATCGCAAAATCCACCAGGATCTTGACCAGTGCATTGACCTGGTTCTTCTTGCGTACGGTGCCTAGCTCAAGAAAGGCAAAGCCCGCATGCATGGCAAGCACCATGATCGCCCCCAGCAGGATGAACAGGGCGTCGGTGCCGCTCTTCCAATTGTCCATACATTCCTCATGCTCAAAATGGGAGCACKRGTATGCAAWATCCGTTCCAGTTTGAGCCAGGACGGTGCGAAAATTGCACCGAGTTGGTGGATCACGCACCGGATTGTCGCGCGCGGCCTGCCCGGAGCCCACGCGCCCCGGCGAGCGTGCAGCCGGGAAGCGGCGGATGACACGGCGGCGTGCGCCCGCGCCGCGCGTTCTGCTTGCGCCAATATGAGGCAATGCCTTGTTTTGGGGCGAAACATCTCACTTTGTATGCACCAAAAAGAGCGGTGTTACCATATTGGTGCAAAAAGCTGGCKAGCAGGATGGCCGGCGCAATGGCCGGCGCAATCGCAAGCCGAATCGCAGGCCGAATCACAAGCGCAATCGACTAACGCAATCGACTAGCGCAATCGACTAGCGCAATCGACTAGCGAAATCGCGGGCGCAAGACGCAGAGAATGTTCTGAACCCTCCGTCGTGCATGCGCACAGAGCGGCGCTTTGCCGTTGGCCGCGGGTGTCGGCAAATGCCAGGATCGCCGCGGGGCATCGCGGTCCTGCGCGCGTACGCATGTTCGATTTCCCGATACCGCCAGCAGCCGCATTTGAAAGCCCGGAAAAGGGGGGGTAAATTCCCCGCAAAGGCGCTTGACTCAAGGATTTGCGGCTTTTTTCGTTGCATTGGTGCCACTGGGGATTGCCCAATGCGTAAAGCGCAGATTAGACTGCGCCGATCGGTGATTTGCCGCGTGGCAGACACTCCGATGACGACGACCAACAAGGGAAATCAGCCATGAATAAAGGTGAACTGGTATCTGCCATCGCCGCTGACGCGGAACTGAGCAATGCTGCAGCAGAGCGCGCGCTGAATGCTGCTCTGGACAACATTAAGAAGGCGGTTGCCAAGGGTGATTCGGTAACGCTGGTGGGTTTCGGCAGCTTCGGCTCGGGCAAGCGCGCTGCGCGCACCGGCCGCAATCCGCGCACCGGCGAGACCATCAAGATTCCGGCCGCCAAGACGGTCAAGTTTTCCGCCGGCCAAGGCTTCAAGGACGCTGTGAACAAGAAGAAGTAAGCAGTTCGCGTCTGCAGCGCCATTGAAATGAGAAGGCGGCCTCGAAGGCCGCTTTTTTATTGTCCCGGCCGGCTGTCCGGGGCGCCTCCAGGCACGGCGCGGCGGCCGTTCCGGGTTACACTGCCGATCGTCGGCGCMGGCCCTCCGGCTGGCCTTCGCKGATCCGCCCGGCAGTTTCGAAAACCCGGATTTTCATCATGAATGACCTGTCCCACCAGCTTTCCATGACCGTGTTGATGACACCGGACATGGCCAACTTCTCCGGCAACGTGCACGGCGGCACCATCCTCAAGTACCTCGACATGGTCGCGTACGCCTGCGCCAGCCGCTACGCCGGGCGCTATGTGGTGACGCTCTCGGTCGACCAGGTGGTGTTCCGCCAGCCCATCCATGTGGGCGAACTGGTGACCTTCCTGTCGGCGRTCAACTTTACCGGCCGCAGCTCCATGGAAATCGGCATCAAGGTCATCACCGAGAACATCCGCAGCAAGCTGGTGCGCCATACCAATAGCTGTTACTTCACCATGGTGGCGGTAGACGACAATGGTGCGCCGGCCGAAGTCCCGCCGCTGCAGCCGCGCGACGAGGTGGAGCGCCAGCGCTTCGCCGCCGCGCAGCTGCGCCGCCAGCTGCGCCAGGAAATGGAAAAGCGCCATGACGAAATCACCGGCGCGGTGTCCTGAGGTGGAGGGAGCCGGCGTGCGTACCATGACGACCCGCCTGGCGGGCCGCGTTGCGCTGGCCGTGCCGGTCTTGCTGGCGGCGCTGCTGGCCCTGCCGGCGGCGCATGCCGAGGAAATCGGCAGCGTCAGCACGAACTTCCGCATGACGGGCTCGGACAAGGTGGTGATCGAAGCCTATGACGACCCGGAGGTGCAGGGCGTGACCTGCTACGTTTCCCGCGCGCGTACCGGGGGCATCAAGGGCTCGCTCGGCATGGCGGAAGACCCGCCCGAGGCGTCGATCGCCTGCCGCCAGGTCGGGCCGATCAGCTTCAAGGGCCCGCTGCGCCAGCAGGACAATGTGTTCTCCGAGCGCATGTCGATCCTGTTCAAGGCCCTGCACGTGGTGCGCACGGTCGACCGCAAGCGCAACACGCTGGTCTACCTGACGTATTCCGACCGCATCGTTTCCGGCAGCCCTCAGAACAGCGTGACGGCGGTGCCGGTGGCGGCGGACACGCCGATCCCAGTCAAATAGGCGCCCGACGAACACATCCCCCGCTTACCGCCGGCAAGCATTCCTATCCCGCCGACCGGGCACGCCAGCCAGCCCGTGGCAGATCCCATTATTTTTTCGGAGAACAGCATGAGTGAGCAAGGCAAGGTTGCACTGGTGACGGGCGCGGCCCGCGGCATCGGCAAGGCAGTGGCCCAGGCGCTGCTGTTGGCGGGCTACCGCGTGGTGTTTGCCGGCCGTACCGCCGAGCCGCTKGAAGTCCTGGCCGCGCAGGCGCGCGCCGCGGGCCATACGGCGCTGGCKGTGCAGTGCGACGTGAGCGATCCGGCATCGGTGGACGGGCTGTTCGGGAAGATTCGCGAGGAATTCGGCCGSCTCGACGTGCTGTTCAACAAYGCCGGCATCAACGCGCCGGCGGTATCCATCGACGAGCTGTCGGTGGAGCAGTGGCTGGCCGTGGTCAACACCAACCTCACCGGGGTGTTCCTGTGCTCGCGCGCCGCTTTCGCGCTGATGAAGTCGCAGAGCCCGCGCGGCGGCCGCATCATCAACAACGGCTCCATCTCCGCGCACGCGCCGCGSCCSAACACGGTGCCSTAYACGGCKACSAAGCACGCCATCACSGGSCTGACCAAGAGCCTSTCGCTSGAYGGCCGCGCCTACGACATCGCCTGCGGCCAGATCGACATCGGCAACGCCGCTACCGACATGGCATCGCGCATGGCCCGCGGCGTGCCGCAGGCCAACGGCGAGATCGCGCCGGAACCGCTGATGGATGTGGCCCACGTGGCCAGCTCGGTGGTCCACATGGCCAACCTGCCGCTCGACGCCAACGTGCAGTTCATGACCGTGATGGCCACCAAGATGCCCTTCGTCGGGCGCGGCTGATCTCGTCCGGCCAGGGTACGGCCTGCCGCCAGGCTACTTGCCGCCCAGCGCCTCGCGCTCGGCCGCGCAGTCGCCGGCGGGCTTGAGTCCCCTGGCGCGGACGTCGGCAAGCTCTGCCTTGGCCGCGACCAGGTCGGCGCGGAAGAGCGKATCGGCATGCAACCGCGCCACGGTGGCCGCGCCCATGATGCGGCCCTGCATGGCGTCGCTTTGCCAGTGCACATTGCAGACCAGCCGGCTCTGGCCGTACGCCAGGCCGCGCGCGAGGATGGCATCGGACTGCTGCGGCGAAGTCTCCGCCAGGATCAGCGCCCACGCCCAGCCAATGGCGTTGTGCCCGGACGGGTAGGAACCGTCCTTGACCAGCTTGGGTTCTTCATCCGGTGTACAGGTTGGCTCGTGGTTGACCATGAACGGTCGCGGCCGCACGTATTTGTCCTTGACGCCGTAGGTCGACAGACCTGCGTCGGCCAGTGTGCGGCGCAGCAGCAGGTAGAGCCGCGGCGTCTGCTCCTGCGACACCGGCGCATCCAGCGCGCAGGAAAAGATCTGCGCTGCCCGGGGGAATCCGAKGTTGGCGTCGACGGCGGCCTGGCGCCAGCGCGCGGTGCCGCGCAGGGCCACGCTGGCGCGGGCGGTCTCGTCGTCCATTGCCTGGGCGGCGGAGCCCGGCGCGGGCGGCGGCGGCACCAGCTGCAGGCTGTCGGGGCGCGCCTCGGCCGGCAGGTAGCCGGCCAGGATACCCGGGCGGATCTCCGGCACCGGGGCGGCAGCGCTGCCCTGGCCCTGGCCGGCACAGCCGGCCGCGAGCAGTGCGGCGGCCAGGACCGGCAGCGCCGCGCGGCATGTGGATGATGGATGGCGATGCATCGGCATGGTCTCCCGTGGTGCGGTCGTGATTGTCAGGCCGCGGCGTCGAGCATCTTGCGCAGCGTCGATTTCAATATCTTGCCATTGGCATTGCGCGGCAGCATCTCCGGGCAGAACACGATCCGCACCGGCACCTTGAAGGCGGCCAGCCGCTCGCCCACGAAGGCCTGCAGTTCCGCTTCCGTGACCTCGGCCCCGGGCTTGAGCGCGACCACKGCGGCCGGCTCCTCGCCCAGCGTGCGGTGGGCAATGCCGACCAGCGCCGCGTCCATCACCGCCGGGTGGTCGTAGAGCGTGCTCTCGACCTCGATGCAGTAGATGTTCTCGCCGCCACGGATCAGCATGTCCTTCATGCGGTCGACGATATACAGGAAACCATCGTCGTCAAGCCGCGCGATGTCGCCCGTCTTGAGCCAGCCGTCGATGAATGTCTGCGCGGTGGCTTCGGGCTTGTTCCAGTAGCCGCGCACCACGTTGGCCCCGCGCACCATCAACTCGCCGGTCTCGCCGACGGGCAGGCTGCGCCCGCGTCCGTCGACGATCTTCATCTCGCCGATCGGCAGCGCCGGGCCGCCGCTTTCCGGCCGCGCCACGTATTCCTCCCCGCTATGGCTGGTGAAGGTGGCCGAGGTCTCGGTCATGCCCCAGCCGATGCCGGGCGCGGAATGCGGGAACACTTCGGTGATGCGGCGGACCAGTTCGGCCGAGGCGGGCGCGCCGCCGTAGTTCATGTTCTCGAGCGAGGACAGGTCGAAGCGCGCGCGCTCCGGATGCTCGATGATCTGCCACGCGATGGTGGGTACGCCGCCAGCGGCCGTGCAGCGCTCGCGCTCGATCAGTTCCATGGCGCGCACCGGTTCCCAGCGGCGCATCAGGACGATCTTGGTGCCGTTGGCCAGCGCGCCATTGAGCACCGCCATGCAGCCGGTGACGTGAAAGAAGGGCACCGCCAGCAGCATGCCTTTTTGCGGCGCCTCCGGATCCGGCGCGGGAATGGCTTCGCCGCGCCGCAGGTAGTTGCGGATCGGGCTGAACAGGCCGGCTACCGCCACCGTGGCCGAATTACGGTGAGTACCCAGCGCGCCCTTGGGTTTGCCGGTGGTACCGGAGGTGTAGAAAATGGTGGCGTCGTCGTCGGGCTCGATGCCGATGTCCGGCACGGGCAGCGCGGGCAGGCCAGCCCACTGGTCCGGGGTGCCGACCAGGCTCTCCAACGCGGCGATACGCGTGTCGCCGTGCGTGTCGCCGTGCGCGGCGCCGCCGGCACGGCCGACGTAGATCCGTTCGACCGCGGGGCAGCCCGGCAAATGCTCCAGGATACGGCCCAGGCGCTCGGCGTCGACGAAGGCAATCTTGCTGCCGGAATCGGCCAGGCCATATTCCAGCTCGGCGCCGGTCCACCATGCGTTGAGCGGCGTGATGATGGCGCCGGCCAGCAATGCGCCGTAGAAGATCACCGGCCACTCCGGCAGGTTGCGCATGGCCAGCGCCACGCGGTCGCCCTTGCGCACGCCGTCGCGGATCAGCGCGTGAGCAACGGTCAGCGCGGCGCGGCCGAACGCGTCATACGACACGCGTTCGTCCTCATACACCACGAAGATCTTGTCGCCCAGCGCGCAGGCTTGCAGGAACAGCTCGCGCAGCGTGGGCGGCGCGTTCTTGAAGACGGTGGTGGGAATGCCGCGGATGACGCGCGTCTCGGTTTCGAATGGAGCGCCGGGCGCGGTKAGGCGGGCATGCGCCTCGGCCAKGCTGATGGCCGGCCAGGACGTAGCTGCTTGCGATTGGTTCGACATCGGTGCCTCCCTGACTGCATGGCAGGATGGACCCCGCCCGGGCGCACCGGCGCCTGGGAAGGCGCCTCACGCCGGGAGCGGGAGCCCGGATGGGAACAGCGGGAACAGCGGGAACAGCTTGGGCAGCGCGCAAGGCGGGAACGGGCGTTCCCGCGCGGATCAGATCGTCACGCCGCCGTCCACCACCATGGCCTGGCCGGTCATGAAGGTGCTGGCCGCGGAGGCCAGGAACACCGCGGCGCCGGCGATCTCCACCGGCTCGCCGATGCGGCGCAGCGGGGCGCCCTGCGTGGATTGCTTGTAGCGCTCCGGGTCTTCCCACAGCGCGCGCGCGAAATCGGTCCTGATCAGGCCCGGGGCGATGCAGTTGACGCGCACATTGTGCGGGCCGAATTCCACCGCCAGGTTGCGCGCGAGCTGGAAGTCGGCTGCCTTCGACACGTTGTACACGCCGATGGTGGGCGAGCCGCGCAGGCCGCCGATGGACGACACGATGATGATGGAGCCGTCGCGGCGCTCGATCATCTGCGGCGCCACCATCTGGATCAGCCAGTGGTTGGAGATGACGTTGTTGTCCAGCACCTTGCGGAACTGCTCGTMGGTGACGCCGCTCATGGGCCCGTAGTAGGGATTGGAGGCGGCATTGCAGACCAGCACGTCGACCTTGCCGAAGGTGCGGTTGGTCTCGTCGACCAGGCGCTGCAGGTCTTCCTTGGAGGAAATATTGGCCGGCACGGCGATCGCGGTGCCGGCGCCATGCTTGGCGTTGATGGCGTCGACGACTTCCTGGCAGGCTTCGGCCTTGCGCGAGGAAATCACCACCTTGGCGCCCTGTACCGCCATCTGTTCCGCGATGGCGCGGCCGATGCCGCGAGAAGAGCCGGTGACGATGGCAACCTTGCCGGTCAGGTCGAACAATGACATGCGTGTCTCCTGGTTTCCATGTCCTCGCCGAGCGGGACTGGATGTTTTGTAAAGGGTGCTATCGGATCAGGGAATGCGCGGCAGGCGCAACCGGCTTGCCGCCAGGCACTGCCCGATGTTACCGCCCGGTACATTATGGTTGGGCGCCACCGGCCAGTCCACACGCAAATCGGCCGCCGCCCTGGCTTATCAGTGTTTTTTCTTTTGGCAATTCATGCGGTGCATGACGGTGTTCTGCACTGCGGGAGAAGGTATGCTGGCGTCGCTGCGGCGGGCAAGTCAGCCCGTCMCGACATAGGGGTATACGCTTTATGCTTTGGCAGGTCAGGAACACCGGCGTCACGCTGCTCGGCGCCATCCACGTACTCGACGCGCCGCTATCGGCCCTGGACCCGGCCGCCGAGCAGGCCTATCGTTCGGCCGCGCGCGTGGTCTTCGAAGTGGCGATGGATCGCGCGCCGGATGCCGGTGCGGCCTATTTCCCGCCGGGGGACAGTCTCGGCCGGCACCTTGCGCCCGCCGTCCTCGAGCAGGTGCGAAGGCTGTGGGAGAGCTTCGGCCTGCCTGTCGCCGAGCTGGAGCGCCTGCGCCCGGTATTCGCGGCGATGCACCTGCAGTTCGCGCTGGCGGCGCGGCACGGTATCGTCGCGCAGCACGGCGTGGACCGCCACCTGTGGGCGCGCGCGCTGGCGGACGGGCTTGCCAGCGACGCGCTGGAGGATGCCAGCGACGCACTGCGCCTGCTGCAGGGCGTCCCGCTGGACGAACAGGTCGACATGCTTTCATGCTTCGCCGGACAGCCGGATCTGGCTGCCGCCGAGCCGGTCGACATGGTGCGCTGGTGGCGGCTGGGGCAGGCCGGGCCGTTCGCAACGCTGCTGGCGCAGCGCCGCGCGCAGTGGCCGGTCACGCTCGCTGCCCTCGTCGACGAACGCAACCGGCTGTGGATGCCAAAGATCCTGGCGCTGATCGCGGACCGTGAGCCGACCCTGGTGGTGGTCGGCGCCCTGCATCTGGTCGGCGAGACCGGCTTGCCGGCGCTGCTTGCGCACGCGGGATTCGATGTGCAGCCCTTGCGCGCCTGAGCGGTAGCCGCTCAGTCCGCGCGCTGCGCCTGCAGCAGCGCGGGCAGGATCGCCTTGAGCGCCTGCGCGTCGGCGTGTTCCAGCGCAAGGCCGAAGCGCTCGGCCAGCACCTCGATGATCTTGTCAGGCGAATCCAGCCGCTGCCGGTKGACGCTGCCATCCGTCGCGCGCACGGCGAATTCGTCGTTCAGCAGCGTCATCCGCGTATCGACCTGCGAGCGCGCCACGCACAGTGCCTGGCGGAAAAGGCTGTCCGGATGGGTCGAGGTGTACCAGTTGCGCGCTTCGTAATCGATGGCCTGCTGCGGCGACAGGTCGAAGCGGTAGATACGGAACCAGCCGTCCGCGCCGCGCACTTCCATGTCGTAGAGGTGGAAGGCGGCGCTGGCGGAATCGTCGACCAGATTCAGCCGGTAGGGGAATGCCGGATCGGCATCGCCGGCGGGCGGCAGGGGCAGCGCGCGATAGGGCGTGGGGCCACCGAATCCCGCATCCACGATATGGCTCAGGTGCGCGGCCTCCACGCGCAGCAGCATATGCGACTGCATGGTCGGCACGTCGTCCGGCACGTTCCAGCGCACGCGCGCCGCCAGCAGGGTGACGGCGTAGCCAAGGGCGCGCAGCGCCGCCGCCAGCAGGGTGTTGTGCTCGAAGCAGTAGCCGCCGCGGCGCCGCCCGACCAGCTTGTCGAAGACCGCGTCGACGCCGATCCGGACCGGGCGCTGCAGCAGCACGTCGATATTCTCGAAGGGGATGCGCGCCAGGTGTGCTGCGATCAGGCTGTCCAGTGCAGCGCGGTCGGCCGCCGCCGGCAGCGGGTGGCCGATGCGGTCGAGATAGGCTTGCAGGCGGGTCGCGTCCAGCGCATCTGGTGCGTCCGGCGTGTTCAGTGTGTCTGCTGCGGTCATGGTGACTCGATATGTTGGCGCCGGCCTCGGCCGCGCATCAGGACAATGCCAGCAGCGCCGGCACGTCGAGCAGCTCGATGTCGGCGTAATGCAGCCGCAGCATCCCGCGCGCCTCCAGCTCGCGCAACGCGTGGTTGACGGTMTGGCGCGACAGTCCGAGCATCTGGCCGAGCTGTTCCTGCGGAATGTGGACGGAGCGGCGCTCTACCCCGGGCAGGTCGCCGTAGGCCTGCGCCATCGCCACCAGCCGGCGCGCGGTGCGCGCCAGCGGCGGCAATACCTGGGTTTCTTCCACGTAATGAAAGGCCTCGCGCGTCTTGGCCGCCAGCAGCTTGCCGAACTCGCGCCACCATTGCGGATGCTGCGCCAGCATGGCGTAGAGCTTGTCGCGCTGCAGGTGCAGCACGGTGGCGGCGCTCGTGGCATGCGCATCATGGGTGCGCGCCAGGCCGTCGAACAGGCAGATCTCGCCGAACCAGGCGCCGGGTTCCAGCAGGCCGAGCAGGGCCGCCTTGCCCGCGGCGCTGTGGGCGTCGATCTGCAGCGTGCCGGAAAGCACGACGAAGATGCCGTCGAAGGCGTCGCCGCGCACGAACAACASCTGTCCGGCGGACAGCCTGCGGGTGACGGCGTCGCGCAGCAAGGCTTCCTGCATGGCCGGCGGCAGGCCCGCGAACCAGCTTCCCGCGCGCAGCACGTGCAGCGGCTCGGGTGCCGGCGCCTGCTGCGTACGTTGCGTTACGCCCATCATCGTCTCCTGTGTCGTCTTATGCGTGCTGCCGCTCCCAGTCGGTACGGGAGTGTCAAAAACCCGACAGACCGGCGTTTTGCTGCCCGATACCATACCGCCACATCGAGCCGCGTCACAAGCAGCGGCAGCCCCCACGCCGGCAGGAGACCCCCGTGAAAACACTGATCGACCACCTCGCGGCGTACGCGGCGTATCACCGCGACCCGCGCAATGTATTCACGCATTTTATCGGTATTCCCATGATCGTCCTGGCGGTCACCACCTTGCTGGCGCGCCCCGCCATGCCGCTGGGCGACGGCGCGGGCTACCTGACGCCGGCGATGGTGGTGTACGCGCTGTCGTGCCTGTTCTATCTGCGCCTGTCGGCCGGCTTCGGCGTGGCGATGACGCTGATCCTGGCGGGCTTCGTCTATGTCKGCGGCCTGCTGGCGGCGCTGTCCACCGGCGCCTGGCTGGCCTGGGGCGTCGGCTTGTTCGTGGTGGGCTGGGTGATCCAGTTCATCGGCCACTATTACGAAGGGCGCAAGCCCGCCTTCGTCGACGACCTGGCCGGCCTGCTGGTGGGGCCGCTCTTCCTGGTTGCCGAGGTGGCCTTTGCCATGGGCCTGGCGCGCGATACGCGCGAGGCGGTCAGCGCCCATGCGCACTGAGGCTGGGCCGACGTGCCCGTAGCTGCCTAGACGGCTTGCGCCAGCAGCCAGTCGCGCAATTGCAGGACCTTGTCGTCGGGCGCCAGCCCGCGCCGGTGCGCAAGGTAATAGGCCTTGCGGCTGTCGGCTTCCGCCGGCAGCGTGGCCAGCGGTACCACCAGGCGCCCCTGAGCCAGTTCTTCTGCAATCAGGATGCGCGGTATCAGGGCCACGCCGACCCCGGCCGCCGCCGCCTGCGCCAGCATGGTGTAGAGGTMATAGCGTGGGCCGCGCATGGCCTGCGCCGGCAAGGCCGCGCCCGCCGCTGCCAGCCAGTCGTCCCACGCGCGCAGGCGGGTGGTCAGGTGCAGTAGCGGCAGCTCCAGCATCTGCGCCAGCTCCAGCCGCTTGCGACGCCCCAGCAGCGCCGGGCTGCACACCGGCACCGAAGGGCCTTCCTGCAGGATGCGCTCGCCTTCGGTGCCAGGCCACAATCCCTCGCCGTAGTAGATCGCCGCATCGAAGGCGGTATCGCTGAGTTCGAACGCCTCGGTGCGCGCCGACAGGTGCAGCGTGAGGTMGGGGAGCGCGCGCGCCAGTTGCGGCAGGCGCGGGATCAGCCACTGGCTGGCGAAGGTGGGCCCGATCGCCAGCTCGATGGCGCGCCCGCGCGGGCGCTGCGCCATCACATCCAGCGTGACCTGCTCGATCTGGTCCAGCMGCTCGCGCACTTCCTCGGCGTAGGTGCCGCCGGCCGGCGTCAGCACGATGCGCTTGCGGATGCGGTGGAACAGCGGCACGCCAAGGCGCGCTTCCAGCCCGGCGATCTGCCGGCACACGGCGCTTTCGGTCACCGCGAGCTCGTCGGCTGCGCGCGTGAAGCTGCCCAGCCGTGCCGCGGCCTCGAACATCTGCAGTGCGGTGAGACTKGGAATGCCTTTGCGCATAGTGCGTTTTTGGAAGGAAGTTGGTGCGAAGTTATCAATTGTACGAAGTCCGGCGCGGTCTCACAATAAGCCCGCCGKGAAGCTACGTGCTCCCTCCATCCCCCGAAAACAAACGATTTCCAGCGTATCGACCATGACCAAGCCGAATCTGCAACGACTTCTCGAGACCATCTGCGGTGAAGCACAGGCAGCCGAGTTACTGCAATTGATGAATGTTTCGCCGGAGTTGCTGACGGCAGGCAGCGATACCGCCAGCCGCGCCGAAGTGGCGCAGGCCCTCAATATGGTGCTGTTCGCCGATATCCTGGAGCGCGTGCCGACCGGCATGGCCTATACCCGCGACGTGATCAAGGCCGGTGGCCAGGTGGTGTTCGACCACGGCGCGCTGCGCACGGTGAAATGGGATTGCGGCCGCCTGCCGGGCGGCGAGATTGCCTTTACCCGCATCCTGGGCCCGCTGGGCTACCGTCTCAACGGCACTTATCCGCTGGACCGTATCGGCATGACCGGCCGTTCCTACGCGCACGCCGACCTGCCGGACGATATCGCCCAGTACTTCCTCAGCGAACTGCACCCGGAGCGTTTCAGCGCAGGGTTCCAGGCTGCCGTGTCGCGCGTGGTATCCGATTCCGCCGACCCGCTCGGCGAGGACGCCGTGGTGCAGCTCGCCGTGCTCGAGCGCGACGCCTGCCTGCCGCTGGCCGACGCCGCGCGCCTGGTGCCGCAGCTTGCGGCGTGCTTCGCGCGCCACCACGCCGAACCTGCGCTGGCCGACTACGAGCTGCTGCTCAAGGAATCGGCCGAGATGGCCTKGATTTCCACCGAGGGCAACGCCTTTAACCACGCCACCGACCGCGTGGCCGACGTGCGCGCCGTGGCCGATACGCAGCGCGAGCTGGGTCGTCCCATCAAGGATKCGGTGGAGGTCTCGCGCTCGGGCCGCGTGCTGCAGACCGCGTTCAAGGCTGACCCGGTGGAGCGCGGCTTCGTCGGCGCGGACGGCGTGCGGGTCGGGCGCACCGTGCCGGGCTCGTTCTACGAGTTCATCACGCGCGATGTCGTGCCCGCCACGGCAAGCGCCGCGGCCACGCTGGACCTGTCCTTCGATGCCGGCAACGCGCAGGGCATCTTCAAGATGACCGCGGCCTGCTGAGCCCGGTACGCGCCMGCCTCAGGCCTGGCCCGCCGGCAGCCTGAGGCGGGCCAGCAGGCCGCCCAGTTCGCTGCGGCCCAGTTCCAGCCCGCCTTCGTAGAGGGCGGCCATCTCGCTGACGATGGCCAGCCCCAGGCCGCTGCCCGCGGCGGCTTCGTCCAGTCGGCCAAAGCGGGCCGTGGCCAGTTCGCGGGCTTGCTCCGGCATGCCGGGGCCATCGTCTTCCACCACCACGTCCAGCATGCCGGCGCGCTCCGCCAGCGTGACGCGCACGCGCGAGGTGGCCCACTGACAGGCGTTGTCGAGCAGGTTGCCGAGGATCTCGATCAGATCCTGGCGGTCGCCGGCGAAGTGCCCGCTGCCTTGTACTTCGATGGCAATCTCGCGCCCGGCGTGCAGGCGGGTCAGTGCGCGCGCCAGTTCGGCCGTGGCCGGGCCGGCCTCGATGCGCGCCCCGCGCGCGCTGGCGGCGCCAGCCGCGCGGGCGCGCGCCAGGTGACGGTCTACCTGGCGGCGCA
>NZ_JBFTLQ010000083.1:0-31695 GCF_056396525.1 Cupriavidus sp. 05T41 | reverse complement strand
CCCATAAAGTCTGAGCGCCCAGCCTTCTGCAAGAATCGCTTTCTTTTGGTTACTTTTCTTTTCGAGAAAAGAAAAGTGACACTTACATGTGCCCGAACGGGCTACCAAGCCCGCGCCGCTAGGCCCACAGAGACAGGCGCACTTGCATACACCTGAAGGACTCAAAAGGCCCGGGCCGCCAGGCCCACAGAGGCAGGCGCACTTGCATGCGCCTCAATKACCCAAAAGGCCCAGCCACAGACACAGGCGCCCTCTCATCCCCAGCCCCCCCCCCCTTTCACTCATAACTCCTAGCATCCTCAATCACCCTCCCATCCTGCGGCAACGACCCCGCAGCGACAAAACGCACCTCCCCACGCAAGCGCAACACCTCCCGCACCGATTCCCCGATCGCGCGGGCCAGGTTTTCATCATCCCCCGCGGCATCGCAATGCAAGGTCATCACATCGGCCCCCACGCGCCCCGTGACCACGAGGCGCGCCGCGCGCACCTCGGGATGCCGCCGCATGACTTCCCCCACCTGCCCGGGATGCACGAACATCCCCTTGACCTTGGTGGTCTGGTCGGCCCGGCCAAGCCATCCCTTGAGCCGCAGGTTGGTGCGCCCGCACGGGCTGGCGCGCTCGCCGGAGCCGGCCACGAAGGCGGAGAGATCGCCGGTGCCGAAGCGGATCAGCGGATAGTCGCCATTGCCGAGCACGGTGACCACCACCTCGCCGACCTCGCCTTCGCGCATCGGCTGCGTGCCACCGGGTTCGACGATTTCCACCAGCACGCCTTCGTCCACCACCCAGCCGTCGCCGCCTTCGGTTTCGTAGGCGATCAGCCCCACGTCCGCGCTGCCGTACATCTGCTGCACGCGGATGCCGCGCTCGCCGAACCACGCACGCAGCGACGGCGRCAGCGCTTCGCCCGATACCAGCGCCTTGCGCAGGCCGGTGCACGGCAAGCCCAGTTCGTCGCCCTTCTCCAGCAGGATGCGCAGGAACGACGGCGTGCCGGCGTAGGCCGCCGGCTGCAGGCTGGCCAGCGCCTGCACCTGCGACTCGGTCTGCCCCAMGCCTGCCGGGAACACGCAGCAGCCCAGCCGGTGCGCGCCCGACTCCATCATCATGCCGGCCGGCGTGAAGTGATAGGAATACGTGTTGTAGACCAGGTCCCCGGCGCGAAAGCCCGCGGCGAACATCGCGCGCGCAATGCGCCACCAGTCCGCGCCGTGGCCGTCCGGCTCATTGATCGGGCCGGGCGACTGGAAGATATGCCGCAGGCCGCCCAGCGGCGTGGCGTTGAGCCCGCCCAGCGGCGGCATCGCGCGCTGCCGCTGCGTCAGCTCCGACTTGCGCGTCACCGGCAGCGCCKCCAGCGCGGCGCGCGAGTCCAGCGCACGCGGGTCCACCTCGCGCAGCAGTTCCGCGAAGTACGGCGCATGCGCCTTGGCATGGGCTACCTGGCGCGACAAGTCCGCCAGCAGGGCCTGCGCGCGTACGTCCGGCGCGCGCGTTTCCAGCGAATCGAAGTGTTCAGACATGGTTTGGCTTGGGGTCGCGTGTGAATAGGCGGCTAACACTGTGAAAAAAGAAATCTGCCCAGCCCGGGAAATCGCCCCGGGAAAGGCCTAGGGCTCGGGGCGCGGGGCTCCCAACAAGCAGCTCGCGGCGCATCCGAGGCGCACGGCAGATCCATGAGCCCGTCTCAGGCGAGCCAGCGCTTGCGCCTGCGATAGCTTTTGACATCGCGGAAGGAGCTGCGCCCGCCGCCCTCGCCATCGTTCGCGGCCACGCMGAGGTAGAACTCMTTCACGTCCTCGTTGGAGCGCAGCGCTTCGGCCTCGCCATCCATCACCACGCGGCCGTTCTCGAGGATGTAGCCATAGTCGGCGTAGCGCAGTGCCACCATGGTGTTCTGCTCGGCGAGCAGGAAGCTGACCTTCTCGCGCTGGTTGAGGTCGCGCACGATCTCGAAGATCTCTTCGACGATTTGCGGCGCCAGACCCATGGAGGGTTCGTCGAGCAGGATCATGCTCGGCTTGGCCATCATGGCCCGGCCGATCGCGCACATCTGCTGCTCGCCACCGGAGGTGTAGCCCGCCTGCGATTTGCGGCGCGTCTTCAGGCGCGGGAAATAGGCGTAGATGCGCTCCAGCGCGTCGCGCGTCTCGGCGCGCGACAGCCCGCGCGTGTAGGCGCCGGTGAGCAGGTTCTCCTCCAGCGTCAGGTGGGCGAAGCAGTGGCGCCCTTCCATCACCTGGATCACGCCGCGCTTGACCAGTTCGTTGGGGGTGAGGCGGTCCACGCGGTCGCCGCGGTATTCGATCGAGCCCTTGGTGACGTCGCCGCGCTCCGCGTGCAGCAGGTTGGAGATGGCCTTGAGCGTGGTGGTCTTGCCCGCGCCGTTGGCGCCCAGCAGCGCCACGATCCGGCCTTCCGGCACATCGAGCGAAACGCCCTTGAGCACCAGGATGACGTGGTCGTAGATGACTTCGATGTTGTTGACGGACAAGAGGGTCATGGTACGGCTCGGTGGGTGTGTTCCTGACTTGCGTTGCTTGTTTCGCTTGGTTCGCTTGCTTCGCTTGTTTGCGGCTCCCCCCTCCCGCCTGCGGGAAAGGGGGAGCCGACAGGCAACATGCCTGTCAGCCGCTCAAGACTTCATGCAGGCCGGCGCAATCCCCTTCTCCTTCGCATACTGCGCCGCGGTCGCCTTGAACAGCGGGTGGATCAGGTTCTTGTTGCCTTCGATCCAGTCGGACACCACGGTCCACTTGGTGCCGTCCCATTGCTGGATCTTCACCTTGCCGGAGCCTTCGTGGTTGTCGCAGCTGGTCTTGATCTCGGGCAGCAGGCCGGTGGCGCCGAGCTGCTGGAGGCGCGCGTTGGTGAGATTGAGGTTCTCGAAGGCCCAGCGCATGTCCTCGCCGCTCATGACCTTGCCCTTGCCGAACTTGCCCTGCGCCACGCGGATGGCTTCCACGGTCACCACCGCAGCGGAGACGCCGCGGTTGTAAAGCACCGAGCCGACCTTGTTGCGGTCCTGCATATTGCCCTTGCCGGCGCCGTACACGACCTTGTCGATGTCAGCGATCAGCGGCACGTTCTTGCCGGCCACATTCCAGGTAGCGCTCATATAGCCCTTGGCGGCGTCGCCGGCGGGCACCGTGTCTTCCTCGGAGCCGGCCCACCAGGAGCCGATTATCTTGTCACGCGCGAAGCCCACCTTCTGCGCGGCCTTGAGCGCGGTCTGGTTCATCACGCCCCAGCCCCAGAAGATCACGTAGTCCGGGTTCTCCTGGCGGATCTTCAGCCACTGAGCGCCCTGCTCGTTGCCGGGGTGCGCCACCGGGATMTCGACCAGGTTGAACTTGCCGAGCTTGGCTTCGGCTTCCAGCGCCACGATGGGCTCCTTGCCGTAGGCTGAGTCGTGATACAGGTAGACGATCTTCTTGCCGGCCAGCGAGCCGCCGTTCTTGCCCGCCAGGAACTTGACGATGGCCGAGACCTGCATCTGGTAGGTGGTGACCAGCGGGAAGGCATAGGGGAAGACCGAGCCGTCCACCGCATCGGTGCGGCCGTAGCCCATCATCACCAGCGGCACCTTGTCGGCCGAGGTCTTGTCCACCAGCGCGTAGGAAATCCCGGTGGACATGGTGTGGTAGGCCGTGCCCTTGCTGGCCGCGCTCTTGGCCTTCAGGCGCTCGTAGCACTCCACGCCCTTGGCGTTGTTGTACTCGGTCTCGCACTCTTCCCACGAGAGCTTGACGCCATTGATGCCGCCGTCCTTCAGGTTGACGTAGTTCAGGTAATCGATGAAACCGCCGTAAAAGGACTGCCCGTTGGCGCCGTACGGCCCCACGCGGTAGCTGGGCAGCGCCACGAACTGCTCGCCGCTCTGGGCCTGCGCGGCCAGCGGTGCCAGCAGCGCGGCCGACGCACTCACCGCGAGCGCGATGCGCTGCAGATTGCGAATCAGGATGGTCATGACAGTCTCCTTCACCTTGAAAGGTGTGTGTTTGTTATGGAATACCCGTTCTGCTTGGTCCGACCTCGAAAGCTTGCTCCGTTGTTCAATGCGGAAACGGCCACAGGCGCAGCTTCTCCTTGGCGATCTGCCACAGCCGCGCCAGGCCGTGCGGCTCCACTACCAGGAAAAAGATGATTAGCGCGCCGAACACCATCAGCTGGATATGCGACACCGCCGCGTTGGTGAACGGCAGGTGCAGCAGCGCGGCCAGCGGCGGCAGCAGGTTGTCCAGGAAGATCGGCAGCAGCAGGATGAACGCCGCGCCGAGGAAGGAGCCCAGGATGCTGCCCACGCCGCCGATGATGATCATGAACAGCACGCGGAACGACAGGTCCAGCGAGAAGCCGTCCGGCTCCACCGAGCCGAGGTAGCAGAACGCGTAGAGCGCGCCGGCCACGCCGCAGTAGAACGAGCTGACGGCGAAGGCCAGCAGCTTGGTGCGCATCAGCGGGATGCCGATGACTTCCGCCGCCACGTCCATGTCGCGCACCGACATCCATGCACGCCCGGTGCTGGATCGCACAAGGTTCTTGGCCACCACCGCCAGCACCGTCACCAGCGCCAGCACGAACAGGTATTTCTTCACCGGCGTGTCGATGGCGATGCCGAACAGCGCGAGCTTCTGCGCGGTGATCACGCCGGAGGAGCTGTTGTTGGAGAACCAGGGGAACTTGGTCAGCGCCCACACCACGAAGAACTGCGCCGCCAGCGTGGCCACGGCGAGGTAGAAGCCCTTGATGCGCAGCGACGGCAGGCCGAACGCCACGCCCACCACCGCGGCGGACAAGCCGGCCAGGATGAAGGTCAGCAAGACCGGCAGGCCCTCGATGCGCAACTGGAAGTTGTACGCGGCATAGGCGCCCACCGCCATGAAGGCAGCGGTGCCGAGCGAGAGCTGGCCGGCGTAGCCGGTGAGGATGTTCAGGCCGAGTGCCGCCAGCGCGAAGATCAGGAACGGGATCAGGATGGCGGAGAACCAGTATTCCGATGCGGTGAACGGAATCGCCACGAAGGCCACCGCCATCAGCACCGCAACGCCGATGCGATCCTGGCGGATGGGGAATACCTGGCTGTCGGCCACATAGCTGGTCTTGAACTGGCCGGCTTCACGATAGAACATGGGGTTGTCTCCTGTTGGGGCCGTGCCGCTCAGACGCGGTCGATATGTTTCTCGCCGAACAATCCTTCCGGCCTGACGAGGAGAAACAGCAGCGCGAATACGTATGGGAACCACCCTTCGATGCCGCCGAAGTTGCCGCCAAAGGCGGACTGGAACACCGGGGGGATATAGATCTCGGCCAGCTTCTCCGACGCGCCGATGATGAGCCCGCCGACGATGRCGCCCGGCACCGAGGTGAAGCCGCCCAGGATCAGCACCGGCAGCGCCTTGAGCGCGGTCAGTGTCAGCGCGAACTGCACGCCATTGCGCGAGCCCCACAACATGCCCGCCACCAGCGCGACGAAACCCGCCACGCCCCACACGATGGCCCAGATATGCTGCAGCGGAATGCCCAGCGACAACGCCGCCTGGTGATCGTCCGCCACCGCGCGCAGCGCGCGGCCCACCTTGGTGAACTGGAAGAACAGCGCCAGCGCACCCACCAGGATGCCGGCGATGGCGGCTGCCGCCAGGTCGAACTTGGACAGCACGATATTGAAGCGCGTCAGGATGGCCTCGATCGGCTCGTCGACGATGCCGAGGTTGATCGGGCGCACTTCGTTGCCGAACAGCAGCGGCCCCAGCCCCTCGAGGAAGAAGGACAGCCCGATGGTGGCCATGAACAGCGTGATGGGCGGCTGGTTGACCAGCTTGCGCAGCACCAGCCGCTCGGTGCTGATGCCGACCACCAGCATCACGCCGAACGCGCCGATCACCGCGGCCCACATSGGCAGGCCCTTGTCCATCAGCCCCACCACGGCCAGCGCGGCGAAATAGACCATCGCACCTTGGGCGAAGTTGAATACGCCCGACGCCTTGTAGATCAGCACGAAGCCCAGCGCCACCAGCGAATACATCAGTCCCGACAGCAGGCCGCCGATCAGGATCTCGAAGAAGAACGTCATGGTGTTCCTTGTTCCCTGTTTTCTGCTTCTTGTGTCTTGCCGTACCGCGCGGTGCGTGCTCAGTGGCCGGCGCCGAGGTAGGCCCGGATCACGTCCGGATTGGCCTTGACCGCGTCGGGGGTGCCGTCGCCGATCTTCTTGCCGTAGTCGAGCACCACCACGCGGTCGGAGATATCCATCACCACGCCCATGTCATGCTCGATCAGCACGATGGTGGTGCCGAACTGGTGGTTCACGTCCAGGATGAAGCGGCACATGTCCTGCTTCTCTTCCACGTTCATGCCCGCCATGGGTTCGTCGAGCAGCAGCATGGAAGGCTCGGCCGCCAGCGCGCGCGCCAGCTCCACGCGCTTTTGCAGGCCGTAGGGCAGGCGTCCCACCGGCGTCTTGCGGATGGCCTGGATTTCCAGGAAGTCGATCACTTCCTCGACCTTGCGGCGATGCTGCATTTCCTCGTTGCGCGCCGGCCCCCACCACAGCGCGTTGGCCAGCAGGCCGCTGCGGAATTTGGTGTTGCGCCCGGTCATGATGTTGTCGAGCACGGTCATGCCCTTGAACAGCGCKATGTTCTGGAAGGTGCGCGCGATGCCCTGGCGCGCGGCCTCGGTGGGATGCATCTTGCGGCGTTCCTCGCCGCGGAACACGATGCGGCCCTGCTGCGGGTGATAGACCCCGTTGATGACGTTGAGCATGGAACTCTTGCCCGCGCCGTTGGGGCCGATGATGGCGCGGATCTCATGCTCGCGCACATCGAACGAGATATCCGTGAGCGCCTTCACGCCGCCGAACGACAGCGAGATATGCTGCAGGTCCAGGATCACCTCGCCGGCGTGCCGCTCCTGCGCCTGCGCGGCCGCGGCCTGCGCACTGTCCTGCGGCAGTTCCGCCTCGGTCGCCACCGCGGACGCGCCGCTCCATGCGGGCTGGCCATCGCCGCCGCGCGCTACGCCTTGCCATGCCATCTGCGTCATCCTCCCGCCCCCGCTCATGCCGCGCGCGCCGCGCCGGCGGCGGGCGGAAAGCGCTTCACGTCAACCAGCTTCAAGGTGGCCGAGACGCTGCCTTCGCGCCCGTCCTCGAACTTCACGCGCGTCTCGATGAACTGTTCCGCCTTGCCCGCGAACAGCGCGTCGACCAGCACCGCGTACTTGTCGGCKATAAAGCCGCGCCGCACCTTGCGCGTGCGCGTCAGTTCGTCGTCGTCGGGGTCCAGCTCCTTGTGCAGGATCAGGAAGCGCGCGACCTGCGAGCCGGCCAGCATGGCGTCCGCAGCCAGGTCCGCGTTCACCTGCGCCACGCACTCGCCGATCATCTCGATCACTTCCGGCCGCCCGGCCAGGTCGATATAGCCCGCGTACGGCAGGTGGCGCCGCTCGGCCCAGTTGCCCACCGCGTCGAAATCGATGTTGACGAAGGCGCAGACATTGTCGCGGCCCGTGCCGAAGGCCACKGCTTCCTTGATGTAGGGGAAGAACTTGAGCTTGTTCTCGATGTACTTGGGCGCGAACATCGAGCCGTCGGCGAGCTTGCCCACGTCCTTGGCGCGGTCGATGATCTTGAGGTGGCCGTCGGCATCGATCACGCCGGCGTCGCCGGTCATGAAATAGCCTTCGTCGTTGATGGCCTCGCGGGTGGCGTCGTCGCGCTTGTAGTAGGACTTGAGCAGGCCCACGCCGCGCACCAGCACCTCGCCGTTGTCGGCGATGCGGATCTCCATGCCCGGCGCGGCCGGCCCCACGGAGTCGAACTTGACCTTGCCGTCGGGCTGCAGGCAGACATAGGCGCAGGTCTCGGTCTGGCCGTAGAACTGCTTGAGGTTGACGCCGATGGAGCGGTAGAAGCGGAACAGGTCCGGCCCGATGGCCTCGCCGGCGGTATAGCCCACGCGGATACGGCTCATGCCAAGCACATTGCGCAGCGGCCCGTAGATCAGCACCTCGCCCGCCAGGTAGCGCAGGCGGTCGGCCAGCGGCACCGGGCGCCCGTCCAGCATGTCCGTGCCGCAGCGGCGCGCCACGTTCATGGCCCAGTGGAACAAGCGGCGCTTGAGCCAGCCCGCGTCTTCCATGCGGATCATCACCTGCGTGAGCAGGTTCTCGTAGATGCGCGGCGGCGCGAAGTAATAGGTGKGGCCGATCTCGCGCAGGTCGGTCATCACGGTATCGCGCGACTCCGGGCAATTCACCGTGAAGCCTGCCACCAGGGCTTGCGCGTACGAGAACAGGTTGTCGCCGACCCATGCCATCGGCAGGTAGGACAGCACATCGTCGCCGGCCACCAGCCCGTCGAACGCGCAACCGTTGCGCGCCGCGCCGATCAGGCCGCGGTGCGAGTGGCACACGCCCTTCGGCTTGCCGGTGGTGCCGGAGGTGTAGAGGATGATGGCGGTGTCGTCGGGCGAGCCCGCCTCGACGGCGGCATCGAAGTAGCCTGGGTTGGCGCGGTCGAACTCGCGGCCGATTTCCTGCAGGCGCTGGTACGACATCAGCGCCGGATGATCGTAGCCGCGCAGCCCGCGCGGGTCTTCATAGATGACGTGGCGCACGGTGCGGCCCTGCTCCGCGAGCTGGGCCTGCACCTCGAGCAGCTTGTCCACCTGCTCCTGGTCTTCGACGATGGCGAAATCGATCTCGGCGTCGTTGAGCACATAGACCATMTCGCCGCCGATGGCGTCCTGGTACAGCGGCACCGGCACGCCGCCGAGCGCCTGCGCGGCGCTCATGGCCCAGTACAGGCGCGGGCGGTTGTCGCCGACCACTGCCAGGTTCATGCCGCGCGTAAAGCCCAGCGCTGCCATGCCGCAGGCCAGCGCGCGCACCTCCTGCGCGGCCTGCGCCCAGTTGTAGGTCTGCCAGATTCCGAGATCCTTCTCGCGGTAAGCCGGGCTTCCGGGCCGCTGCTGGGCATGCGCCAGCAGCAGGCGCGGGAAGGTCGTCGCCGACGGTTCCTGCATCGCTGTCTCCTGTCCCTCGGTGGCGGGGATCCGCCACCGGTGTCAAGCCTGCATCCGCTGGTTATACTTGGCCAGTTTTGCCCGGCGACGCAAACATGCGTTCGCCGCAGCGCATCAAGCCCGCCGCGCCTTTCCTGGCGCGCACTCGCGGTTCGTGGTGATCGTAAGATAGTTCATGCCATTTCCCCCGGTTGTCACGCCGGTGACAATTCGGGGTTAATCCCTACGGGAAGGGTTTTCAGCTAATGCTTAACGATTTTGTGGATCGCTGCGTATGGGCAGCCGATCTCAGTCCCGAGCAACGCGACCGTGTGCGCCGCGCCATGTGTGTGCGCGAATATAGCCAGGGCGACTACGTCTGCCACAAGGGCGACGTGGCCGAGCACTGGATGGGCGTGCTCGAGGGGATCGTGAAGATCACCACCGTCTCGCCCTCKGGCAAGTCGGTCACCTTCACCGGCGTGCCCACCGGTGGCTGGTTCGGCGAAGGGGCCGTGCTCAAGCGCGAGATCCGCAAGTACGACGTGATGGCGCTGCGCCGCTCGCGCATTGCCTTCCTTCCACTCGACACCTTCCAGTGGCTGCTCGATACCAGCCTGCCGTTCACGCGCTTCTTGCTCACGCAGTTCAACGAGCGGCTCGGGCAGTTCATCGCGGCGGTGGAATACGAGCGCCTGCTCGACATCGATTCGCGCGTGGCGCGCGCGGTGTCTTCGCTGTTCAACGAACATCTGTACCCCGGGCTGGGCACCACGCTCGAGATTTCGCAGGAAGAGATCGGCTTGCTGGCGGGCATATCGCGGCAGCGGGCCAACCAGGCGCTGAAGGTGCTGGAGCAGCAGGGCCTGGTGAAAGTGGACTACGGGGTGATCGAGGTACTCGACCTAGACGGMTTGCGGCAGTATGGGGAGTGAATGAAGCGGGAATGGCTGCGAGCGGGACGGGCATGTTTCCCGGCGATGCACACGATGCACACGATCCACACGATCCACACGATGCGCACGATGCGCACTTCGGGCCTTCCGCTCCGCCCCCTGCGGTGCGCACCGGTCACCACCGCGGGTTGCCGACCTCGGGGGTCAAAGCCTTTGATGCAGATATTGAAATTAATTGAAGCTGCCTGCGCCGGCGGCGTGATTGAAGGCCCGGCCGCACCGGCAAGCTGCAAAATGCGGCAAAACCGCACCTGAATCGTGCCGTCCGGGCTGCCTGATCAGGCACCTGGGACCGGTCGCAGGCGAAATCTGCGGCATCTTGCCGCAGGTCGTCCCGGTTTGTTACKGGCCATTAATCGTTTGAAATATTCCGGCAAGACAATCCCCGGGAAAACCCTCGATAGGCGGGATAGAATCGCCTACCTGTACATCGGTAGGCAAGCGTCAGGCCAGCCCTGGCAACAGCCGGGGCGGCATATTCCTTGCTGGATTCGCCGGGGACCGGCGCAGTCCCGAGGGCACCTGGCGTCCGGGCCGCCCACGCCGCCGCGCGCCGGCGGCGCACGCAATTTACCGTGCCGGCTTACCGCTGCGACCGCATCACGGACTGTCGCGGCGGCGCACGGCCGTCATGGTTCCGCAGTCTTTCAATCTTCTAGGAAATCGCAATGCAACGATCGCGCACCATGCGTGCTTTGATTCCGGGCGTGCTGGGGATTGCCCTGGCGACGCTCGCCGGATGCGGCAAAAAGGAACAAGCCGGGACCCCGCCGCCGCCGCAGGTGGGCGTGGTGACGCTGGCACCGGAATCGGTCATGGTCAATTCCGAACTGCCGGGCCGGACTTCGGCCTACCTGGTCGCCGAAGTGCGGCCGCAGGTCGACGGCATCATCCAGCGCCGCCTGTTCAAGGAAGGCAGCGACGTCAAGCAGGGGCAGCAGCTGTACCAGATCGATCCTTCGACCTACGAGGCCACCTACAAGAGCGCGCAGGCCACGCTGGAATCGACCCGGCTGCTGGCGGAGCGCTATGGCAAGCTGGTCGCCGACGAAGCGGTCAGCAAGCAGGCCGCGGCCGAAGCCAGGGCGTCCTTCCTGCAGGCGCAGGCGGCGGTCCAGCGTGCCGAGATCAACMTGCGCTACACCAAGGTCCTGTCGCCGATCTCCGGGCGCATCGGGCGCTCCAACGTCACCGAGGGCGCGCTCGCGGTCAATGGCCAGGCAACCGCGCTGGCGACGGTCCAGCAGATCGACCCGATCTATGTCGACGTGACCCAGCCGTCGGCCACGCTGCTGCGCCTGCGCCGCGAACTGGCCGACGGCAAGCTCGAGGGCGCGGGCTCGAACGCGGCCAGGGTAAGCCTGAAGCTCGAGGACGGTACCGCGTACCCGGAAAGCGGCAGGCTTGAATTCTCCGAGGTGTCGGTCGACCAGGGCACCGGCTCGGTGACGCTGCGCGCGGTGTTCCCGAACCCGAACCATGTGCTGCTGCCGGGCATGTTCGTCCATGCGCGCCTGAGCGAAGGCGTCAAGGCCAACGCGATCCTGGCGCCGCAGGTCGGCGTGACGCGCGACCTGAAGGGCCAGGCCACCGCGCTGGTCGTGAACGCGAAGGATGAGGTCGAACTGCGCCCGCTCACGACCGACCGCGCGGTCGGCGACAAGTGGCTCGTGACCAGTGGCCTCAATGCCGGCGACCGCCTCATCGTCGAC
This sequence comes from Cupriavidus sp. 05T41, assembly GCF_056396525.1. Classification (NCBI taxonomy): domain Bacteria; kingdom Pseudomonadati; phylum Pseudomonadota; class Betaproteobacteria; order Burkholderiales; family Burkholderiaceae; genus Cupriavidus; species Cupriavidus sp. 05T41. Next base: position 20,014 of record NZ_JBFTLQ010000083.1, on the reverse strand, counting down.
GGCCTGCAGTTCGTCCGCCCGGGCGCGAAGGTCAGGCCCGTGCCGGCAGCCACGACGGCCGCCGGCGGGGCATCGGACGCCGCCGCGCGGGCCAAGTCCTGATACCGCACGCAGGGTAAGGAACAAGGGATAAGGATCCTCCATGTCTAATTTCTTCATCGATCGCCCGATCTTCGCCTGGGTGATCGCGCTGGTCATCATGCTGGCCGGCGTGCTCTCGATCCGGGCGCTGCCGATCAGCCAGTACCCGGCGATCGCGCCGCCGACCATCGCCATCTCGGTCAACTACCCCGGCGCTTCCGCCGAGACGGTGCAGGACACGGTCGTGCAGGTCATCGAGCAACAGCTCAATGGCCTGGACCGCCTGCGCTACATCTCGTCGGAGAGCAACTCCGACGGCAGCATGACCATCACCGTGACGTTCGAGCAGGGCACCAACCCCGACATCGCGCAGGTGCAGGTCCAGAACAAGCTGCAGCTGGCGACGCCGCTCCTGCCACAGGAAGTGCAGCAACAAGGCATCCGCGTCACCAAGTCGGTGCGTAACTTCCTGGTCATCGTGKGMCTGGTCTCCAGCGATCCGAAGGTGACGCGCGAAGACCTGTCGAACTACATCGTCTCKAACATCCAGGATCCGCTGTCGCGCACCTACGGCGTGGGCGACTTCCAGGTCTTCGGCTMGCAATACGCCATGCGGGTGTGGATCGATCCGGCCAAGCTCAACAGCTACCAGCTCGCCCCGCTCGACGTCAGCAACGCCATCAAGGCGCAGAACGTGCAGGTGGCCTCCGGCCAGCTGGGCGGGCTGCCGGCGGTCAGCGGCCAGCAGCTCAACGCCAGCGTGATCGGCAAGACCCGCCTGCAGACCAGCGAGCAGTTCGGCAACATCCTGCTCAAGGTCAACCCGGATGGCTCGCAGGTGCGGCTCAAGGACGTCGCGAAGGTGGAGCTGGGCGGGCAGGACTACAACATCAACGCGCAGTACAACGGCCAGCCGGCATCCGGCATCGCCGTGCGCCTGGCCAGCGGCGCGAACGCGCTGGAGACGGTCAAGGCAATCCGCGCCACGCTGAACCAGTTGCAGCCGTTCTTCCCGTCGGGCATGAAAGTGGTGTTCCCGTACGACACCTCGCCGGTGATCGCGGGCTCCATCCACGAGGTGGTGAAGACGCTGCTGGAAGCCATCGTGCTGGTGTTCCTGGTGATGTACCTGTTCCTGCAGAACGTSCGCGCCACGCTGATCCCCACCATCGCCGTGCCGGTGGTGCTGCTCGGCACCTTCGGCGTGCTGTCCGCGTTCGGCTACTCGATCAACACACTGACCATGTTCGGCATGGTGCTGGCGATCGGCCTGCTGGTGGACGACGCGATCGTGGTGGTGGAGAACGTCGAGCGGGTGATGGCCGAGGAAGGGCTCTCGCCCAGGGAGGCCGCGCGCAAGTCGATGGGGCAGATCCAGGGCGCGCTGGTCGGCATCGCGATGGTGCTGTCGGCGGTGTTCCTGCCGATGGCATTCTTCGGTGGCTCGACCGGCGTGATCTACCGGCAGTTCTCGATCACCATCGTCTCGTCGATGGTGCTGTCGGTCCTGGTGGCGCTGATMCTGACGCCGGCGCTGTGCGCGACCATGCTCAAGCCAATCGACAAGGGCGACCACGGCGAGCACAAGACAGGTTTCTTCGGCTGGTTCAACCGCAAGTTCATCTCGACCACGCAGGGCTACGAGCGCAGCGTGAAGGGGATCTTGCGCCGGCGCGTGCCGTTCCTGCTGCTCTATGTCGCGATCGTGGCGGGGATKGCCTTCCTGTTCACGCGCATCCCGACCTCGTTCCTGCCGGAAGAAGACCAGGGCGTGCTGTACGCCCAGGTGCAGACGCCGCCGGGCGCGACCGCCGAGCGCACGCAGAAGGTGCTCGACCAGATGCGCAACTACCTGCTGAAGGACGAGGGCAAGGTGGTGGACTCGCTGTTCACGGTCAACGGCTTCAACTTCGCCGGCCGCGGCCAGAACTCGGGCCTCGCGTTTGTCCTGCTCAAGCCCTGGGAGGAGCGCGGCGGAGACGATACCAGCGTGTTCGACCTCACCAAGCGCGCGCAGCGCAAGTTCATGTCGTTCCGCGATTCGCTGTCGTTCGCGTTCGCGCCGCCCGCCGTGCAGGAGCTCGGCAACGCCACCGGCTTCGACCTGTACCTGCAGGACCAGGCCGGCCTGGGCCACCAGGCGCTGATGAATGCACGCGACAAGTTCCTGCAGCTKGCGTCGAAGAACCCGGTGCTCCAGCGCGTGCGCCCGAACGGCCTGAACGACCAGCCGCAGTACATGCTCGATATCGACGACGAAAAGGCGCGCGCGCTCGGCGTGTCGCTGACGGACGTCAACAGCACCGTGTCGATCGCCTGGGGCTCGAGCTACGTCAACGACTTCGTCGACCGCGGTCGCGTCAAGCGGGTCTACCTGCAGGGCGAGCCCAATTCGCGCATGAACCCGGACGACGTCGACAAGTGGTTCGTGCGCAATGACAAGGGCGCCATGGTCCCGTTCTCGGCGTTCGCCACCGGCAAGTGGGGCTTCGGCTCACCCAAGCTGCAGCGCTACAACGGCGTGCCGGCGGTGGAAGTGCTGGGCGAGCCGGCCGCCGGCCGCAGCTMGGGCGAGGCGATGGCCGCGGTGGAGGAGATCATGAAGCAGATGCCCCCGGGCATCGGCTACGCGTGGACCGGCTTGTCGTATGAGGAACGGCTGTCGGGCTCGCAGGCGCCCGCGCTGTATGCGCTGTCGCTGCTCGTGGTGTTCCTGTGCCTGGCCGCGCTCTACGAGAGCTGGTCGATCCCGTTCTCGGTGATGCTGGTGGTGCCGCTGGGCGTGATCGGTGCGCTGCTCGCCACGCTGCTGCGCGGCCTGTCCAACGACGTGTTCTTCCAGGTGGGGCTGCTGACCACGGTGGGCCTGTCGGCCAAGAATGCGATCCTGATCGTGGAGTTCGCCAAGGAGCTGCACGAGCAGGGCAAGGGCATGGTCGAAGCGGCGATCGAGGCCTGCCGCATGCGCCTGCGCCCGATCGTGATGACCTCGCTTGCGTTCATGCTCGGCGTGGCACCGCTGGCCATCTCCAGCGGCGCCGGCGCCGGCAGCCAGCACGCCATCGGCACGGGCGTGATCGGCGGCATGATCACCGCGACCATCCTGGCCATCTTCTGGGTGCCCTTGTTCTTCGTCGCGGTAGGCTCGCTGTTCAAGGGCAAGAAGCGCGACGACGCCGGCACGCTCAACAAGGAAGCGCTCCAATGAAGAAACACGTGATTTGCCTGGCCGCCGCGGCGGCGCTCGCGGCGCTGTCCGGTTGCAGCCTGATCCCGCACTACGATCGCCCGGCCGCGCCCGTCGACGCGGCCTATCCGCAAGGCCCGGCCTACCCGCCGGCCGATGCGGCGGCACCCGCGGCGGCCGACCTCGGCTKGCGCGATTACTTTGCCGATCCGCGCCTGCGCCGGCTCATCGAAGCCGCGCTGGACAACAATCGCGACCTGCGCGTGGCCGCGCTCAACGTGGAAGCCTACCGCGCGCAGTACCGCATCCAGCGCGCGGACCTGTTCCCCGAGGTGGATGCCAGCGCGTCCGGCTTGCGCCAGCGCGTGCCCGCCGACCTGTCGACCACGGGCCGGCGCCTCATCAGCAGCAGCTACGGCTTGTCGCTCGGCACCACCGCGTGGGAGCTGGACCTGTTTGGCCGCGTGCGCAGCCTGAGCACCGCCACGCTCGAGCGCTACTTCAGCAGCCAGGAGGCCATGCGGAGCACCCATATCGCCCTGGTGGCGAGCGTGGCCGATGCCTACCTGGCACTGCGCGCGGACGAGGCGCTGCTGCAGCTCACGCGCGACACGCTCGGCACCTACGAGCGCACCTACCGCCTGACCAGGCGCAGCTACGACGAGGGCATTGCCTCGCGCCTGGACCTGCGCCAGTCGCAGACCAGCGTCGAGACCGCGCGCGCCAGCCTGGCGCGCTACACGCGGCAGGTGGCGCAGGACGAGAACGCGCTGTTGCAGCTGCTCGGCACCAGCAGCATGCCGGCCGACCTGCCCGCGGGCCTGGCCCTGGACCAGAAACTGATCGCCGACGTTCCCGCCGGCCTGCCTTCGGATCTGCTGCAGAACCGGCCCGACATCCTCGCGGCCGAGCACCAGCTGCTGTCGGCCAACGCGAACATCGGCGCGGCACGGGCGGCATTCTTCCCCAGCATCAGCCTGACCGCGTCGGCCGGCACTGCCAGCAACCAGCTCTCCGGCCTGTTCGATGCGGGCTCCGGCACGTGGCTGTTCCAGCCGCACATCAACCTGCCGCTGTTCACGGCCGGCAGCCTGCAGGCCAGCCTCGACTACGCGCGCATCCAGAAGGACATCAACGTCGCGCTGTACGAGCGCACCATCCAGACGGCGTTCCGCGAAGTCGCCGACGGGCTGGCCGCGCGCGGCACCTTCGGCGACCAGCTCGCGGCGCAGCTGCGCCTGGTGGATGCKACGCAGGACTACTACAAGCTTGCCGAGGAACGCTACCGCACGGGTGTCGACAACTACCTGACCGTGCTCGACGCGCAGCGCCAGTTGTTMAATGCGCAGCAGATCCTGATCGGCAACCGGTTCAACCAGCTGAGCAGCGAGGTCAACCTGTACAAGGCGCTTGGCGGCGGGTGGAAGGCTGCGTCGGTGGTACCGGCGCCTGCGGCGGGGACGCCGGCTTCGTAGGCGGGTTCCAGGCCGCTGTATCGCCCGGGAGGACGGCGCGGCGCACGCCTCTCCCGCGCGTGGTAGAGCAACCGTGTCAAGCGGGACGCAAGCCCCCTGCACAAAAAAAGGCCGGCGACGGGCATCCCGTCGCCGGCCTTTCCTTTTTGGCGTCTGGCGTCTGGCGCCTGCCTGCCGTCTTACTTGCTGTAGACGTACACGCCGCGCCCGGTCTTGCGGCCCAGGTAGCCCGCGGCCACCATCTCGCGCATCAGCATCGCCGGGCGGTACTTCGGATCGGCAAATTCCGTGTACAGCACTTCCATCACCGCCAGCATGGTATCCAGGCCGATCATGTCGGCCAGCGCCAGCGGGCCGATCGGGTGGTTGCAGCCCAGCTTCATGGCTTCGTCGATCTCTTCCGGCGCGGCCAGGCCTTCGCCCAGCACGCAGAAGGCTTCGTTGATCATCGGGCAGAGGATGCGGTTGACCACGAAGCCCGGGTTGTTCTTGACCGTGACGGGATACTTGCCGAGTTGCTTCGACAGCGCCTCGACCAGTGCGTGCGCGGTGTCGCTGGTCTGCAGGCCGCGGATCAGTTCGACCAGGGCCATCATCGGCACCGGGTTGAAGAAGTGCATGCCGATGAAGTTGGCCGGGCGGCTGACGACTGCCGCCAGCTTGGTGATCKAGATKGAGGACGTGTTGGATGCCACCACCACGTCGTCGCCGACGATGGCGTCGATCTGCTTGAGGATCTTGACCTTGAGGTCGAAGTTCTCGGTGGCGGCTTCGATCACGATGTCGGCGGCCTTGAGATCGTCATAGGCGGTCGAGCCCTTGATGCATGCCAGCGCAGCGTCCTTGTCGGCTTCGCTGATCTTGTCCTTCTTGATCAGGCGGTCCAGGCTGCCCGCGACGGTGGCGATGCCCTTCTGCACCGCCGCTTCACTGATGTCCACCATCACCACGTTCAGGCCCACCACGGCGCATGCCTGCGCGATGCCGTTGCCMATGGTGCCGGCGCCTACGATGCCAACTGTCCTGATTCCCATCTTCTCTTCCTTGTTGCTGGTTGCTTGATTCTGATTGCTTGATTCAGCTTGTCCGATCCGGGCTGCAGGCGCGCGCTCAGGCTTCGCGCAGCGCGGCGATGATGCGCTCGGCGTGCTGCTCGAGGATCTCCGGGTCCTGCATGTCGGTGCCGTGGCCGCGCAGGGCACGGTCGGCGTAGCGCGGCACGATATGGAAATGCACGTGCGGCACCGTCTGGCCGGCGGCGGCGCCGTTGAACTGGCCGATCGAGATGCCGTCCGGGTTGAAAGCGGCGCGCACCGCGCGCRCGATGCGCTGGGTGGTGCGGATGGCGGCGCCCGCCGCGGCTTCGGACAAGTCGAAGATCTCGGCGGCGGGCTCCTTGGTCACCACCAGCGTGTGGCCGTCGGACTGCGGCATGATGTCCATGAAGGCGATCGTATCGGCATCTTCATAGACTTTGTTGCAGGGCAGTTCGCCACGCAGGATGCGGGCGAAGATATTGTTGGGATCGTACGTCTTGCTCATGTCTGGTCTCGTTGCTGATTGGCTTGCCGGGCGGCTCTGGCGGGCGCAGCCTTGAAGTTTAACGCAGGGCAATGTCTCTACATAGCGCTACCTGGCCCTGCGCATTGCCCGAAAAAGCGGCTGCGCCGGCACGTCACATATTGCGGCGGTACTGTCCGCCCACCTCGAACAGCGCGTGCGTGACCTGCCCCAGCGAGCAGGTGCGCACCGCGTCCATCAGCACGGCGAACACGTTCTCGTTGTCGATCACCGCCTGGCGCAGGCGCTGCAGCATGGCCGGCGCGGCAGACGCGTTGCGCGCGTGGAAATCGGCCAGGCGGGCGAGCTGGCTCTGCTTTTCCGCGTCGCTGGAACGCGCCAGCTCCAGCGACTGCGGGGTGGGGTCGCCAGCCGGGTTGCGGAAGGTGTTCACGCCGATGATGGGCAGCGTGCCGTCGTGCTTGAGCTGTTCGTAGTGCAGCGATTCTTCCTGGATCTTGCCGCGCTGGTAGCCGGTCTCCATGGCGCCGAGCACGCCGCCGCGCTCGGCGATGCGCTCGAACTCCTGCATCACCGCCTCTTCCACCAGGTCGGTGAGCTCTTCGATCAGGAAGCTGCCCTGGCTGGGGTTCTCGCACCGGGCCACGCCCMATTCGCGGTTGATGATGAGCTGGATGGCCAGCGCCCGGCGCACCGATTCGCCGGTGGGCGTGGTGATGGCTTCGTCATAGGCGTTGGTGTGCAGGGAGTTGCAGTTGTCGTAGATGGCGATCAGCGCCTGCAGCGTGGTGCGGATGTCGTTGAAGTCGATCTCCTGCGCRTGCAGCGASCGCCCYGAGGTCTGGATGTGATACTTGAGCTTCTGGCTGCGCTCGTTGGCGCCGTACTTGTCGCGCATGGTCACCGCCCAGACGCGGCGCGCCACGCGGCCCAGCACGCTGTATTCCGGGTCCATGCCGTTGGAGAAGAAGAACGACAGGTTGGGCGCGAAATCGTCGATGTGCATGCCGCGCGCCAGGTAGGCTTCCACGTAGGTGAAGCCGTTGGACAGCGTGAAGGCCAGCTGCGAGATCGGGTTGGCCCCGGCTTCGGCGATGTGGTAGCCGGAGATCGACACCGAGTAGAAGTTGCGCACCTGGTGGTGCACGAAGTACTCCTGGATATCGCCCATCACCTTGAGCGAGAACTCGGTGGAGAAGATGCAGGTGTTCTGGCCCTGGTCTTCCTTGAGGATGTCGGCCTGCACGGTGCCGCGCACGTTCTGCAGCACCCAGGCGCGGATCTTGGCTTCCTCGCCGTTGGTAGGCTCGCGGCCGTTGTCGGCGCGGAACTTGTCGAGCTGCTGGTCGATGGCGGTGTTCATGAACATCGCCAGGATGGTCGGGGCCGGGCCGTTGATGGTCATCGACACCGAGGTGGACGGGCTGGTCAGGTCGAAACCGTCGTACAGCACCTTCATGTCGTCCAGCGTGGCGATCGACACGCCCGAGTTGCCCACCTTGCCGTAGATGTCCGGGCGCGTGTGCGGGTCCTCGCCGTACAGCGTGACCGAGTCGAAGGCGGTGGACAGGCGCTTGGCGTCCATGCCCTCGGACACCAGCCTGAAGCGGCGGTTGGTGCGGAAGGCGTCGCCCTCGCCGGCGAACATGCGGGTGGGATCTTCGTTCTCGCGCTTGAAGGCGAACACGCCGGCGGTGTACGGGAAGCTGCCGGGCACGTTCTCGCGCATCAGCCACCTGAGCACCTCGCCGTCGTCCTCGAAGCGCGGCAGCACGACCTTGCGGATGGTGGTGCCGGACAGGGTCGTGCTGGTCAGCGTGGTGCGCAGCTCCTTGTCGCGGATCTTCACCACGTATTCGTCGCCGCCATAGGCCCGGCGCATCTCCGGCCACATCGCCAGCAGCTTGCGCTCGTGCGCGCGGAGCGCGGCGTCGCGCCCGGCGGCGAGCGCCTGCAGGGCATCTCCTGCGCTGTCCGCGGCCTGCCCGGGCGCTGCCAGCAGCATGCGGCGCGCCTCGCGCAATTGCTGGCGCTCGCGCGCCAACCGGCTCTGCGTGTCCACGCGGCGGTGATAGGCGCGCACGGCATCGGCCAGCTCGGCCAGGTAGCGGTTGCGTGCGGGCGGCACGATCACGTTCTGCCCGGTGGAGACGCGCCCGGCCAGTTGCGGCAGCACGCCGGCGGCGGCGCGCAGGCCGCGCGTGGCGAGCGCCGCGAGCAGGCCCTGGTAGAGCATGGTGACGCMGTCGTCGTTGAAGCGCGAGGCCTGGGTGCCGTAGACCGGCATGTCCTCGGGCTTGCCGTGCCATTGCTCGCGGTTGCGCTGCACCTGCTTGGCCACGTCGCGCCAGGCGTCCTGCGCGCCCTTGCGGTCGAACTTGTTGATGGCGACGAAATCGGCGAAGTCCAGCATGTCGATCTTCTCGAGCTGGCTGGCGGCGCCGAACTCGGGCGTCATCACGTATAGCGACAGATCCGCATGCGGCACGATGGCGGCGTCGCCCTGGCCGATGCCCGAGGTCTCCACGATGATCAGGTCGAAGCCGCCCGCCTTGCACGCGGCCAGCACATCGGGCAGCGCCTGCGAGATCTCCGAGCCGGCCTCGCGCGTGGCCAGCGAGCGCATGAAGATGTGCGGGTGGTTGATCGCATTCATGCKGATGCGGTCGCCCAGCAGCGCGCCGCCCGATTTCCGGCGCGAGGGATCGATCGAGATCACGGCGATGGACAGCGCATCGCGCTGGTCCAGCCGGATGCGGCGGATCAGCTCGTCGGTCAGGGAGGACTTGCCGGCGCCGCCGGTGCCGGTGATGCCCAGCACGGGCGTCTTCACGTGCGCCGCCTCGGCACGCAGCGCTTCGGCCAGCGCGGGATCGGCCTTGCCGTTCTCCAGCGCCGTGATCAGCTGCGCCAGCGCGCGGCGGTCGCCGCCTTTCACCGCGTCGAGCGTAGTGGGAGCGTAGCGCGCCAGGTCGATATCGCAGCGCTGCACCATGTCGGCGATCATCCCGGCCAGGCCCATGCGCTGGCCGTCCTCTGGGCTGAAGATGCGCGCCACGCCGTAGGCCTGCAGCGCGCGGATCTCGTCGGGCACGATCACACCGCCGCCGCCGCCGAACACCTGGATATGTTCGCCGCCGCGCTCGCGCAGCAGGTCGATCATGTACTTGAAATACTCGAGGTGGCCGCCCTGGTAGCTGGAAATGGCGATGCCCTGCACATCTTCCTGCAGCGCCGCGCTGACCACTTCCTGCACCGAGCGGTTGTGCCCGAGATGGATCACCTCGCAGCCGGAAGACTGCAGGATGCGCCGCATGATGTTGATGGACGCGTCGTGGCCGTCGAACAGCGAGGCCGCGGTGACGAAACGCACCTTGTTGACGGGACCCTTCGGTCCCTGCGCCGGACGGGCGGCGCCTGGCTGCGAACCCTTCTGCACATCGGAAAGATCGGTCATTGTCTCCACCTGGTTCGGTGTTCGGGCCATCCGCAGGGTCTGGCGCGGCGGCCGCTCTGGTGGCGGCTCGGCTCGCGATGCGGGCAGTCTGGCTGGCGCCGGCACTGCCGCTTGATTATATGACGTTAACGTTAACGGCAATCAAGCGACACAGGCATTGCCTGCCGTGCCGCCCAGGCGACCATGGCGGCTATCGTCGCACAGTTGGCGGCGAATGTGCCGGTACAGTCGGGGGGAGGTTCGGGGGGAGGACCGGGGGGAGGTTCGGGGGGGAGGCGAGACACCGGGCATGGCGGCGATGGCCGCCGGAGCCGGCGCAATGGCGGCCTGCGCGGGACGGCCGATCCGGGCGCAAGCCTGGCTGGTCTGCGTATGCAGCGCGCCTGGCTAGCGATCAACTCGCCGCCGGCGCACGGTCAGGTCACATCCCGGGTTCCGGGCACTGCGTGAAGGCGCGCCGCTGTCCCAGCCGATGCCCCAGCGCACGCGCCATCCCGCCCAGCCAGCGCCACGACAGCGGCGCCGGGTTCTCGGCCAGCGTGAAGCGCGCGCCCTCGCTCTCGCCGGAGAGCCATACCATGGCGCCGGCCGGCAGCGCGCAGGTGGCGCCGGGCAGCAGCCAGATATCCGCATGGTGGCCTTCCACGGTCAGCCACAGGCGCCCTTCGATCGCCTTGACGGTTTGCCCTTCGCGGGCGCGCCAGCCCACCGGCCGGCCGGGTTCATCCAGTTCGAAGATCCGTAGTTCACGCATTTTGCCGCTCCTGTCTCTGCATTGCGGTGTGCTMCGGGCCCTGCCGGCACCACCGATGGGGCCGGCGCGGGTACCTCCTCCGCATGCCTTCCATTATTCACGGCGGCAACTACAATCACATGAACAGTTGTGAACAGTTTTCCATGCACTKTTCAGTAGTTTTTCCTGACACTTCGATGCCTGGGGCCGCGCCCCGGCGCCCCGACACCATGAAGCTGACCCTCGTCCCCTCCACCGGCGTGCCCATCACCGACCAGATCGTCAACGAGGTCAAAAGCTGGATCAGCTCGAGCGACGCGCGGCCCGGCGCGCGCCTGCCGTCGATCCGCCAGATGGCGGCGGAACATGGCATCAGCCGCTTCCCGGTGATCGAGGCCTATGACCGGCTGGTGTCGCAAGGCCTGCTCGATTCGCGCCACKGCTCGGGCTTTTTCGTCGCCGACAGCCCGTTGCTGGCGCGCGCGGCCAACGGCTGGTCCGACCCGAGCCTGGCGGAGGACCTGTCGGACCATATCCTGGAGCAGTTCAACCACCCGAGCACCATGCTCAAGCTGGCCGGCGGCTTCATGCCGGAGCACTGGCGCGACCTCGAKGGCCTGACCCAGGCCATCCGCCAGGTTTCACGCACGGAGGTGGCCAGCGTGATCCACTACGCCACGCCGATGGGCCTGCCGGAGCTGCGCCAGCATGTGCTCACGCGCGTGCGGCAGCTCGGCATCACGGCGGAGCTGCCGCAGGTGCTGATCACCAGCGGCGCCAGCCAGGCGCTGGACCTGGTGGTGCGCCGCCTGCTCAAGCCGGGCKACACGGTATTCGTGGAGGATCCCGGCTACTACAACCTGTTCGGGCTGCTGCGCCTGCAGGGCGTGCGCCTGGTGGGCGTGCCGCACACCGCCAACGGCCCCGACCCGGACGCCACCGAGGCCTTGCTGCGCGAGCACAAGCCCAAGCTGTTCTTCACCAACAGCGTGCTGCAGAACCCCACCGGCTCGACGCTGGCGCCGCCCGTGGCGTTCCGCCTGCTGGAGCTGGCGCGGCGGCATGGCTTCCGCTTCGTCKAKGACGACATCTTCTCGGACTTCCAGACCCACTACACCGACCGCCTCGCCACGCTCGACCAGCTCGAGCACGTGATCTATATCGGCGGCTTCTCCAAGACCGTGTCCGCCTCGCTGCGCATCGGCTACCTGGTGGCCGACAAGGCGCTGGTCAAGGATCTGGTGGATGTGAAGGTGCTGACCAGCGTGGCCGGCTCGCACTTCGCCGAAGCCGTGACGGCGGCGCTGCTCGAGCGCGGTGCCTACCGCAAGTATATGGAGCGCCTGCGCCTGCGCGTGCGCCAGGCCACCGCGGGCGCGGTGCGGCGGCTCCACGGCGCGGGCTGGGAGGTGTATTGCGAACCCGCGGGCGGCAACTTCCTGTGGGCGCGCACGCGCGGCGTGGAAGATTCGCGCGAACTGGTGACGCTGGCCGAGCGGCATGGCGTGACCCTGGCGCCGGGCAACTACTTCCGCCCCGGCGGCGAGACCTCGCCCTGGATCCGCATCAACTMGGCGTTCGTGGAGGAGCCGCGCGCGCTGGCCTTCCTGCAGGAGGCCGGCGCGCTCGAGAAATAGGGCGGAACGCCCCTGCCCCGCCAGCCATCAAGCGGCGGCGACGGCGGCGGCCCCGAGGTTTACTTCGCATGCGAAACATATATACTTCGCATGCGAACATTATCTCAGGAGACCGAAGTGATTCCGCAACTCGAAACCGACCTCGCCGGCGGCGTGCTCACGCTGACCATCTCGCGTACCGACAAGAAGAATGCGCTGTCCAACGCCATGTACTGCGCACTCGCCGATGCGATCGAAGGCGCACCGGGTGACCCGGAGGTCCGCGTCATTGTCATCCGTGCCGCCGGCGACACATTCAGCGCAGGCAACGACGTCAGTGAATTCGCCGCCCAGGCCGCCGGCGACGGCCCCGCCGAGCGGCATGTGCACCGCTTCCTGCGCAGCCTTGCMACCACCAGCTTGCCGCTGATCGCCGCCGTACAGGGCAAGGCGGTMGGCGTCGGCACCACCATGCTGCTGCATTGCGACTATGTGCTGCTGGCCGACGATGCCCAGCTGATCACGCCGTTCATCAACCTGGCGCTCGTGCCGGAAGCCGCGTCGAGCTTGCTGATGCCGCTGCGGGTGGGCCATGCCCGCGCGTTCGAGATGTTCGCGCTCGGCGAACCGGTCGCGGCCACGCAGGCGCTGGCCTGGGGCATCGCCAACCGGACCGTGCCGGCAAGCCAGTTGCATGCCGAGGCGGCGGCAATGGCCGGGCGTATCGCCGCGAAGCCATCCGGCGCGCTCCAGGCCATGAAGCGGCTGATGCGCAACGGGCAGGCGCTGGTTGCGCAGATGGATGCGGAGAGCGCCTGCTTCGAGGAGCGCCTGATGAGCGCGGAAGCGAAGGAAGCCTTTGCGGCCTTCGCACAGCGCCGGCCCGCGGATTTCTCGCGGGTGACACGCACCTAGGCCACGTTCAGGCCAGATTCAGGGCGCACGCCGGCTGCGCCCTGAATGCCCGGGTACCGCCGCGGCTCAGTCCTCGACTGCGGGGAATTTATCCTGCAGGCTCTGCAGCCAGCGCGMGACGACAGCCATTTCCGCTTCGCTGAAGCCATCGGACAGCCGGGCGTTCAGCTCCACCAGGCCCGCCTTCGAGCGGCCATGCGCGGCGCGGCCCGCCGGTGTCAGCCAGACGCGCGAAGCACGGCCGTCGGCGGCATCGGCCCGACGCTCCACCAGGCCCGCCACGGCCATCCTGTCCACCAGGCCGCTCATCCCGGGCGCGCCCATGTCGAGCGCGGCGGCCGCTTCGCTCATCAGCACGCCGTTGTTCTTGCCCAGGAAGAACAGCAATCCCGCCTGCGCGGCGGTCACGCCGCCGAGCGCCGTGCGCGCCTGCGTCCAGCGCTGCAGCCGCCGCTGGCCGACGTTCAGCAGGTAGACCAGCCGCCGTTCCGAATCGTCCTTCAACTTGTCGTCTCCGAATCCGTGGTTGCACATGAGCGTGCGCGAAGCGCTTCGCATGCGAACCTTATCACGCCCGCGGGTGCCCGGACTCGCCGATGCCCGCGCCTGCGAAGCATTGCGGCGCCGGCCCTCAGCCGCCGTGCAACACGGCGTTGCGGCGCGCGTAGAGGAAGTAGATGGCCAGGCCCAGTACCAGCCAGGCCAGGAAAGCGATCCAGGTCAGTGCCTGCAGGTGGGCCATCAGGAACAGGCAGAAACCCACCGACAGCAGCGGCACCACCGGCACGCCCGGGCAGCGGAAGGCGCGCGGCAGTTCGGGCCGGGTCTTGCGCAGCACCAGCACCGCCACCGAGATCAGCGTGAAGGCCGACAGGGTGCCGATATTGATCAGCTCCGCCAGCACGTTGAGCGGCACGAAGGCGGCGATCGCCGCGAACACGATGCCCACGGTCCAGGTAGCGAAGAACGGCGTGGCATGCACCGGATGCACCCTGGACAGCCGCTCCGGCAGCAGGCCGTCGCGCGACATGGCGAAGATGATGCGGGTCTGGCCGAAGGTCATCACCAGGATCACCGTGGTCATGCCCAGGATCGCACCCAGGTCGACGAAGCCGGCTACCCAGTTCTGCCCGGCGTACTGCAGCGCCAGCGAGACCGGGTGATCGACGCCGGCAAACTTGGCGAACGGCACGATGCCGGTCATGATCGCCGCCACCGTCACGTACAGCACGGTGCAGACCGCCAGCGAGCCGATGATGCCGATGGGCAGGTCGCGGCGCGGGTTGCGCACTTCCTCGGCGGCGGAGGTCACCGCGTCGAAGCCGATAAAGGCGAAGAACACCAGCGCCGCCGCGTTGAAGATGCCGTCGAGGCCGAACGGCGCGAACGGATGCCAGTTGGCTGGCTTCACATGCCACACGCCCACCGCGATGAACAGCAGCACCACCGCAATCTTGATGGCCACCATCACATTGTTGAGCCGCGCCGATTCGCGCACGCCGTACGACACCACCCAGGTGATCGCCAGCATGATCACCGCGGCCGGCAGGTTGAACAGCGTCTCCACGCCCGGCACCGCACCCGGCGCGGCGCTCAGCGCCGCCGGCAGGTGGATGCCGAAGCCGCCCATCAGCGACTGGAAATACCCCGACCATCCCACCGACACCGCCGAGGTGGCCAGGCCATATTCGAGCAGCAGGTCCCAGCCGATCATCCACGCCACGATCTCGCCGAGCGTGGCGTAGCTGTAGGTGTAGATGGAACCGGAGACGGGAATCGCGGACGCGAACTCGGCGTAGCACAGCGCGGCAAACCCGCACGCCAGCGCGGCGATGACGAAGGAGACCGTCAGGGCGGGCCCGGCGGTCAGCGCGCCGGTGCCGGTCAGCACGAAGATGCCGGTGCCGATGATGGCGCCGATGCCCATCATGATCAGGTCGACGGGGCCCAGCACTTTCTTCAGGCCGTCGTCGCGCGCGGCGGCCAGCATGGCCTCGATGTTMTTGGTGCGGAACAGACTCATGGCGGGCACTCCTGGCGCTTCTCGGCTCTGAAAAGCGGCGTAGTTTACCTTGGCCTCCGTKCGCGGACGTCACTTCGCGCGGTGCCGCCGTATCCGGGCTGCCGCGGCACCGCGCTTGCCCGCCACCAGCCGGAAAACAAAAAAGCACGGGCGCAAACCCGTGCTTTCCTTGTCACCCGGCAACAGCCCGGGGACTACTTCGCCACCGGCATGGTGAACTCCGCGCCCTTGGCGATGCTGTCCGGCCAGCGCTGCATGACGCTCTTGTAGCGCGTGTAGAAGCGGATGCCTTCCTCGCCGTAGGCATGGTGGTCGCCGAACAGCGAGCGCTTCCAGCCGCCGAACGAGTGCCACGCCATCGGCACCGGGATCGGCACGTTGATGCCGACCATGCCCACCTGGATCTGGCGCGAGAACGCGCGCGCCACGCCGCCGTCGCTGGTGTAGCAGGACACGCCGTTGCCGTACTCGTGCGCGTTGATCAGGTCCACCGCCTGGGCAAAGTCGTGCACGCGCACCACCGACAGTACCGGACCGAAGATCTCTTCCTTGTAGATGGTCATGTCCGGCGTGACGTGGTCGAACAGCGTGCCGCCCACGTAGAAGCCTTCCTCATGTCCGTCGACCTTGTGGCCGCGGCCGTCGGTCACCAGCGTGGCGCCTTCTTCCACGCCGCGGGCGATATAGCCTTCCACCTTGGCCTTGTGGGCGGCGGTCACCAGCGGGCCCATCTCGGCATCGGCTTCCATGCCGTTGCGGATCTTCAGCGCCTGCGCGCGTTCGGCCAGGCGCGGCACCAGCTGGTCAGCCACCTCGCCCACCGCCACGGCGACCGAGATCGCCATGCAGCGTTCGCCGGCCGAGCCGTAGGCGGCGCCGATCAGCGCGTCCACGGCCTGGTCCAGGTCGGCGTCGGGCATCACCACGAGGTGGTTCTTGGCGCCGCCCAGGGCCTGCACGCGCTTGCCGTGCTTCGTGCCTTCGGTATAGATGTACTCGGCGATCGGCGTGGAGCCGACGAACGACAGCGCCTGCACGTCCTTGTGCGCCAGCAGCGCGTCGACGGCTTCCTTGCCGCCCTGCACCACGTTGAACACGCCGTCGGGCAGGCCGGCCTGCTTGAGCAGATCGGCGATCAGCAGCGAGGGCGAGGGGTCGCGCTCGCTCGGCTTGAGCACGAAGGTGTTGCCGCAGGCCAGCGCCACCGGGAACATCCACATCGGCACCATCACCGGGAAGTTGAACGGCGTGATGCCGGCCACCACGCCCAGCGGCTGGCGCAGGTTCCAGTTGTCGATGCCGCCGCCGATGTTGTCGGTGAAATCGGTCTTGAGCAGGTTGGGGATGCCGCAGGCGAATTCCACCACTTCGATGCCGCGCGTGACTTCGCCCTTGGCGTCGGAGAACACCTTGCCGTGCTCGCGCGTGATCAGCGCGGCCAGGTCGTCATGGTGGCGGTCCAGCAGTTCCTTGAACTTGAACAGGATGCGCGCGCGCTTGAGCGGCGCGGTCTCGGACCAGGCCGGGAAGGCAGCGTGCGCGGCCGCCACCGCGGCAGCCACGTCCTGCGCGGTGCCGAGCGCCACGCGGCCGGCCACGGCGCCGGTGGCCGGGTTGAAGACGTCGGCGAAGCGGCCCGACGAACCGGCGCGCGCGATGCCGCCGATGTAATGCTGGATGTCGGCGATCTGCMGGTTTTCTGCGATGTTCACGTCAGTATTCCTTGTCTTGCCGCCGCGGATCCTTGCAGGCATCCGCGGCGATTTGCCGTTACTGCACGTCCTGCAGGACCTGCTTCACGGTATCGAACATGTGGCCGATCTGCTCTTCCGTGATGATCAGCGGCGGCGAGAAGGCCAGGATGTCGCCGGTGTAGCGCACCAGCACGCCGCGCTCCAGGCACTTGAGGAAGGCTTCGTAGCCGCGCGCGCCGGGCTGGCCCGGACGCGGCTCGAGCTCGATGCCGGCCACCAGGCCGAGGTTGCGGATGTCCTTGACATGCGGCGCGCCACGCACGCCGTGCACCGCGGTTTCGAAAACCGGAGCCAGGTCGGCGGCGCGGCCGAACAGGTTCTCGCGCTTGTAGAGGTCCAGCGTGGCGATGGCCGCGGCTGCCGCCAGCGGGTGGCCCGAGTAGGTGTAGCCGTGCAGGAACTCGATCGCGCCCGGCGCGGCGGAGTTGACCACGGTGTCATGCACTTCGCGCTTGACCGCCACCGCGCCCATCGGCACGGCTGCGTTGTTGATGGCCTTGGCCATCGTGATCAGGTCCGGCGTGACCTTGAAGCGCTCGGCCGCGGTAGCGGCGCCCAGGCGGCCGAAGGCGGTGATGACTTCGTCGAAGATCAGCAGGATGCCGTGGCGGCTGGTGATCTCGCGCAGCTTTTCCAGATAGCCCGCCGGCGGCACCAGCACGCCGGCCGAACCGGCCAGGGGCTCGACGATCACGGCCGCCACGTTGGACGGATCGTGCAGCGCCAGGATGCGCTCCAGGTCTTCGGCCAGGTGCGCGCCCCATTGCGGCTGGCCCTTGGAATAGGCCGCCTCGGCGATATTGAGCGTGGCCGGCAGGTGGTCGGTGCCGGGCATCAGGTTGGCCGCGAAGGCCTTGCGGTTCGGGCCGATGCCGCCAACCGCCATGCCGCCGAAGCCCACGCCGTGATAGCCGCGCTCACGGCCGATGAAGCGGGTGCGCTGGCCTTCGCCGCGCGCACGGTGGTAGGCCAGCGCGATCTTCAGCGCGGTGTCGACCGATTCCGAACCCGAGTTGGTGAAGAAGATGCGGTCCAGGCCGGACGGCATGATCGCGGCCACCTTGGTGGCGGCCTCGAAGGTCAGCGGATGGCTCATCTGGAACGGCGGCGCGTAGTCCAGCGTCTGCACCTGGCGCGTGATCGCTTCGGTGATCTCCGTGCGGCAGTGGCCGGCGGCCACGCACCACAGGCCGGCACACCCGTCGAGGACCTGGCGGCCGTCGTGCGTGGTGTAGTACATGCCGCTGGCCGAGGCGAGCAGGCGCGGCGCCGCCTTGTACTGGCGGTTGGCGGTAAACGGCATCCACAGGGCATCGAGATCGGGGATCACGGTCTTGGCGGCATCCATACGTTCCTCCTCAGGGGGTTCGTCTTGGGCGGCGGCGATCGGCGCCGCGCCCGGTTTATTTCGCTGGGCATCCCGGCATTGCCTTGGGCACTGCCGGTGAATGTGGCCACTGTAGCGGGAGGCCCTCCCATAAAGAATATACGGTCGACAAAACATCGCCTGACCGTACAGGTTCGACTATAACAACCGTACAGATCAGGAGTGAGGCGGTTTGCCGGGCCGCATCGCCGGCGGGCGTGCCATGGCGCGGTGCGGCATGGAAAGCCGCGCCCGCAGCGGGATTCCGCTGCATTGCCACATGGAACGCGAGAAAGATCCCGCTTCCCGCCCAGCGCGCCGCGCGATTAAACTGTACAGGTTCAACCCACCACGCGTGATGCATGCTTAACCTGGAACTCGTGCGCGGCCGCCGTAGCGGCGACACCCTGACCGAACAGATCGTGGCCGGCATCGCCAGCCTGGTCGAGCGCCGCGTGCTGCGCGCCGGCGTGGCGCTGCCGTCGGTGCGGCGCTTCGCCCGGCAGCRTGGCGTGAGCACCTTCACCGTGGCCGAGGCCTACGGCCGCCTGACCGCGCTGGGCTACCTGAGCGCGCGGGTGGGCTCGGGCTACACGGTGGCGCATCGGCATGCCCCCGCCGGCCAGGCCCCTGCCGCGCGCTGGGAGGCGCCCGGGCTGAATGCCGCGTGGCTGCTGTCCGATGTGTTCGCCGATCATTCGGTGCCGATCAAGGCGGGCGCGGGCTGGCTGCCAGGCGACTGGCTCAACGAAGAGGGACTGCACCAGGCCATGCGCGCCGCCGCGCGCGTGCCCGCCGCGCAGGTGTCCGGCTATGGCCATCCGTACGGCTTTGCCGCGCTGCGCGAGCATATCGCCGCCGGCCTCAGCCAGTACGGCATGCCGGTGCAGGCCCAGCAGGTCGTGCTGACGCAGGGCGCCACGCAGGCGCTGGACCTGGTGGTGCGCACGCTGCTGCGTCCCGGCGATACGGTGCTGGTGGAGGATCCCTGCTACTGCAACCTGCTGCAGATCCTGCGCGTGGCGGGCCTGCAGGTGATCGGCGTGCGCCGCACCGCCGCGGGGCTCGACACCGACGCCCTCGACCACGCCATCCGCACCCATGCGCCGCGCGCGCTGTTCGTCAACACGGTGCTGCAGAACCCCACCGGCGGCACGCTCACCAGCATGAACGCGCACCGCGTGCTGCAGCTGGCCGAGCAATACCGCCTGCTGGTGGTGGAAGACGATATCTACCGCGAGCTGGCGCCGGCCGGCTCACCGATGCTGGCGGCCATGGACGGCCTCTCGCACGTGATCTACGTCAACGGCTTCTCMAAGACCATCACGCCGTCGCTGCGGGTGGGCTACCTGGCCGCCAGCCCGGAGCTGGCCAAGGCGCTGGCGCGTACCAAGATGGCGGTGGGGCTGACGTCGTCGGAAGTGACCKAACGGCTGGTGTACTCGGTGCTGACCAGCGGCCACTACGGCCGCCACGTGGCGGCGCTGGCCGAGCGGCTGCGCGGCCAGCAGGACCGCATCACGGACAAGATGGAGGCGCACGGGCTGGAAGTGCTGCTGCGCCCGGAAGGCGGGATGTTTGCCTGGGCGCGCGTGCGCGCCGACGAAAGCGGCGGCGAGGCCGCGCTGTCCGGCAACCGGCTGGCCACGCAGGCGCTGGAGCATGGCATCTGGCTGGCGCCGGGTTCGTATTTCGTGCCGGAGGAAGGGGATTCGCCGTGGATCCGCTTCAATGTGGCAACGAGCGATGCGCCAGCGCTGTGGCGCTTCTTCGATGCGCTGCGTGGCGTGCAAAGCCCGGCCACGCCGCCAGGGAGCGCCGAGGGCATCGGGCGCGGTGCGCGCAACGCGCGAGCGGGGCTGGCGCGGCTGGCMTGAGTGTCAGGC
>NZ_JBFTLQ010000082.1:0-31930 GCF_056396525.1 Cupriavidus sp. 05T41 | reverse complement strand
TGGCGCCGCCTTTCGCAACCATAGTGGGCGTTGGGAGCCGTTGCCAGGCGCAGGCTCGCTCGACGAGATGGCCCAGGTGGTCGTCACGCTCCTGGAGCCGTACCTACAGCCTGATAATTATTAAATCTATTTACGGGATGTTGTACTAGCCGACCGAGTCCTTCATCACCTGAGTCTGCTTCGGGGCGACTTTGGCGGCTTTCCTATCGACCGGCTTGACCACTCCTTGCAAACTGCAACCCTGGCCTTGCGCGATGGCCGCGATGAAGCGTACGTGTGCTGCGCGTTGCTGCATGACATCGGCGACACCCTGGGAACCTTCAACCACCCGGACATTGCCGCAGCGGTGCTGAAGCCGTTCGTGAGCGAAGCCGATCACTGGATGGTTCAGAACCACGGGATCTTCCAGGGACACTACTTCTTCCATCATCTGGGCATGGACCGCGACATGCGCGAGCAGTTCGCCGGGCATCCGTACTACGACCGCACGGCGGAGTTCTGCGAGCTGTACGACAGCCTGGCCTTCGATCCGAAGGCCGAGACGTTGCCGCTGTCGGAGTTCGAGCCGATGGTGCGTCGCCTGTTCAAGCATCCCGTCAACAGCATCTACAAGAAAACGGCTGCGATGGCCGGGACCTGACGGGGCCGTGCGGGCTGGTCCCGCTCGGCCCTAGGCATCCCACGGCACGGCCCTGATGACCGGTACGGCCCTTAAATATAAGAAAAATGTTGGAGACCCACGATGAACCGAACGGCAAAACCCGCCCTGGCAAGTCCTATGGACCATGCGTATGAACTACGCAGGGAGACGATGTACCGGAAGATCACGTGGCGGCTGGTTCCGCTACTTTTCCTGGCCTACGTCATCTCGTATATCGACCGGATCAACGTCGGCTATGCCAAGCTGCAGATGAGCTCGGACCTGTACCTGACCGATTCCATCTACGGGCTCGGCGCGGGCATCTTCTTCGTCGGGTATGCGTTGTTTGAGGTGCCCAGCAATATCTTCTTGATGAGGATCGGTGCGCGCCTGACGATCATGCGCATTATGGTGTGCTGGGGCCTGGTCTCCGCGGCGACGATGTTTGTCACCACGCCCTTGCAGTTTTACATTGCACGCTTCCTGCTGGGGGCGTTCGAGGCTGGTTTCTTCCCGGGCATTGTGCTCTACCTGACGTTCTGGTTCCCGGCAGCGCGCCGCGCGCGCATCATCGCCTTGCTCATGAGCGCGACCGTGGTAGGCGGCCTCTTTGCTGGCCCGCTGTCAGGCTGGATCCTGCAGAACCTCGACGGATGGCACGGTCTTCGCGGCTGGCAATGGATGTTCCTTCTGGAGGGCTTGCCCTCCGCCTTTCTGGGTTTCGTTGTCTACGTCTGCCTGTCCAACTCGCCTGAAGAGGCCAAGTGGCTGTCGGAGGACGAGAAGCGAATGATCTGCGTCGAACTGCCCAGGGAAGCTGCCCCTCACGCCTCGACGCCGGCGCTGGAGGCCGCGGGTGCCGCACTGCGCGACCCCAAGGTCTACCTGCTGTCTTTCCTGTACTTCGCGGCCGTTTGCGGCGGCACCACCCTGAGTTTCTGGATGCCCACGATGATCCAGAGCTTGGGTGCAAAGAGCATGCAGATCATTGGACTGATCTCCGCCGTGCCTTATGCATTCGCGGCCCTGACCATGATCCTGTACGGCCGCCACTCGGACAAGCGAGCCGAGCGTCGCTGGCACTACGCCGTGGCGGTTGCCATCGGTGGGGTGGGGCTGGCGCTCACAAGCTGGACCGGTGCCTACATGTGGCTGTCGGTAGCGTTGATCGCGATCGCGATTGCGGGCTCGGTGTCGGCGCTACCGGTCTTCTGGGCGGTCGCGACCGCCCAGCTGTCCCGACAATCGACTGCTGCAGGCATCGCGATCATCACCAGCTTGGGCAACCTGGCCGGACTTGCGTGCCCGTACGTGCTAGGGGTGATCAAGCAATCCACCGGCAGCCTGACCGGCGGCCTGTTCCTGATCGCCGGCGTCATGCTGGCCGGCGCCTTCGTGATGATCGGCAGCGGGTCGATTCGCCCCCGCGCTGATCATCGATCGCTCCCGGTCGGGAAGATGCCGGATGCCTCCGCGCGCTGAACAATGACCCAGGAACCATCCATGATGACCTTGCCGCTCGAGCCCGGCGTGCGCGCTTGCTATTCCGACAACGGCAATGGCCTTCGCATGCATTGGCTGGAGGCAGGCGACCCGCGTCCCGAGACGCCGATGATCGTGCTGCTGCATGGCTTCCCCGAGCTGGCGTTCAGCTGGCGGCACCAACTGAATGCGTTGGCGCAAGCGGGATTTTACGTGGTCGCGCCCGACCAGCGCGGCTATGGCCGCACGACGGGCTGGATCGCCGAAGCCGACACGGACCTCTGCACATTCCGAATGGACAACCTGGTGCGAGACGTACTGGGCCTTGTCCAGGCGCTTGGAAGGACGTCGGTCCATGCTGTGGTGGGGCATGACTTCGGCGCGCACGTGGCGGCCTGGTGCGCGCTGATCCGCCCCGACGTCTTCCGTTCACTGGCAATGTTGGCCACGCCTTTCACCGGGCCGCCGCCGTTCCGGCTCGGCGCACCTGATGCCCTGGACCTTCGTGCCAGGCAACTGGCGGAAGCCCTCGCGGGCCTGTCGGCCCTCCAGCCCCCGCGCAAGCACTATCAACTCTATTACTCGGGCCCGGACGCCAATGCCGAGATGCACGCCGGCCGCCAGGGCTTGCATGAATTCCTGCGGGGCTACTACTACCTGAAGAGTGCGCAGGGCACCGACAAGCGGCCCGAGCCCTTGCCCGACCTGACCGCGCAATCCTTGGCCCGGCTGCCCACCTACTACGTGATGGACGCCGACCTGGGGATGTCGGAAACCGTCGCCCGCAGCCTTGCACAACGCGAGATGCGGCCAAGCCGGTGGCTGTCGGAAGAAGCGCTTTGCGTGTATAGCCAGGAATTTGGCCGCACGGGTTTCCAGGGCGGCCTGCTGTGGTACCGGGCCGCCACCAGCCGCGAGCTTCAGCAGGGGCTGCAGCTCTATGCCGGATTGACCATCGACGTGCCCAGCTGCTTCATCGCCGGCGAGCAGGACTGGGGTGTCCACATGCTGCCGGGCGCGCTCGACGCTATGCACTGCGATGCCTGTCCCCGCTTGGTCTCGTCCCGGCTTATCGCCGATGCCGGCCATTGGGTGCAACAAGAAAAACCCGAGGCGGTGAATGCTGCGCTTCTCGATTTTTTCAATAGGGGCTGTTGATATGCAATCTGCAACCGCGGAACCGAATACCACATCTGACGCCTTTGGTCCGAACTCGTTGCTGATCAAGCAACTGCTGGAAGCGGGGCTGACCCGCAACCCTTCACAGGAGGTTGTGTACGGCGACGCCGTGCGCTTCGATTACGCCGAACTGAGCCAACGCATCGGGCGCTTGGCGGCCGGCCTGGCGTCGCTGGGTGCGCGGCCCGGCAACACCATCGCCGTCATGGACTGGGACACGCATCGCTACCTGGAGTGCTTCTTCGCCATCCCGATGGCGGGCATGGTCCTGCATACGGTCAACGTCCGGCTGTCGGCCGAGCAATTGCTCTACACCATCAACCACGCACAGGACGACTTCATCCTCGTCAATGCGGAGTTTCTGCCGATGCTCGAGGAGATCTGGGATCGCGTGGACCCGGGAAAGCAGTTGGTCCTGATGACAGACGAGGCCCATCCGGGTGCGATCCGCCTTCCCATCGCCGCCGAATACGAGGCACTGCTCGCTCGCTCGAACGCGGTGACAAATTGGCCTGATCTGGACGAGTCGACGCGTGCCACGACCTTCTACACAACCGGCACCACCGGCTTGCCCAAGGCGGTCTGCTTCAGCCAACGGCAACTCGTGCTGCATACCCTGGCTAGCCGCTGCGCGTTGGCTGGGCCGGGCACCGGTCGATTCAACCCTGACGACGTCTACATGCCGGTGACGCCCATGTTCCACGTTCACGCCTGGGGCATGCCCTACGTCGCCACGATGATGGGCGTCAAGCAGGTGTACCCCGGGCGATACGTTCCGGACCGTCTGCTCACCTTGTTCGAGCGCGAGAAGGTCACCTTCTCCCACTGCGTGCCGACGATCCTGCAGATGATGCTGGACGCGGCAGTGGGGAGAGGCCAGCGCCTCGACGGCTGGACGGTCGTCATCGGCGGGGCGGCGCTCGCGCAATCCCTGGCCAAAGCCGCAATGGCACGCGGAGTCGACGTCTTTGCCGGCTACGGCATGTCGGAGACCGGGCCCATCCTGACGTTGGCACAACCCCGTTCGGCACGGTCCGAGGCACCCACTGACCAGGAGATCGAAGCCCGCTGCCATGCAGGCTGGGCCATCCCATTCGTCCAGTTGCGCGTCGTCGACGAAGCGATGAACGACCAGCCGCGGGACGGCCGCTCGCCTGGTGAACTCGTGGCGCGATCGCCTTGGCTCACGCAGTCCTACCTCGGTGATGCACAAGCGAGCCAGGCGCTGTGGGGCGGTGGCTGGCTGCACACCGGCGACATCGCCGTGATGAATGCAGATGGCTGCGTCCGGATCGTGGACCGATTGAAGGATGTGATCAAGACCGGCGGCGAATGGGTCTCGTCGTTGCAGCTTGAGGACATTCTCCTCAAGCATCCACGGATCCAGGAAGCCGCCGTCATCGGTATTCCCGACCCCCGCTGGAGCGAGCGTCCCGCCGCAGTGATCGTGCCAAAGCCTGGGACGGCCCTTGATGCTGACGCCGTGCGCGCCTACGTCAAGCAGTTCGCGGACGCGGGCGCGATCTCGAAGTTCGCGATCCCGCAAGAGGTGATGTTCGCCGACAGCCTGCCCAAGACCAGCGTGGGCAAGCTGGACAAGAAGCTGATGCGGTCGCGCCGCGCGCAGCAGTCGCAGGCGCAGACCTCGGGCACCGTGTAGGCCAGACATCAGCGCAGCACCCCTTCATTCAAAGGAGTCAATCGTGTATATCCCATCTCTCAAAGAAGTCGTCAGCGCCGAAGAATGGCAGCTGCGTTGCGACCTGGCTGCCTGCTACCGCCTGGTGGCGCTGCACGGCTGGACCGACCTGGTGTTCACGCACATCAGTGCGCGCCTGCCGGGTGACGGCCATGACTTTCTGATCAACCCCTACGGCCTGCTGTTCGACGAGATCACGGCGTCATCGCTCCTACGCGTCGACGCATCGGGCAACCAGCTCACCGAGTCGCCGTTCACGGTGAACCGCGCCGGCTTCGTCATCCACAGCGCCATCCATGCCGCACGGCCGGACGTGCAGTGTGTGTTGCACACGCATACGCGTGCCGGTGTCGGCGTCAGCGCGCAGCAGGCAGGGCTGCTGCCCATCTCGCAGCAATCGATGGTGATCCAGGGCTCGCTGGCGTACCACGACTATGAAGGCATTGCGCTGCGTGACGCGGAGAAGCCGCGATTGCAATCGGACTTGGGCAAGGCCAACTACCTGATGCTGCGCAATCATGGCCTACTCACGGTAGGTGCGACGATCGCCGACGCGTTCCTGGCGATGTACATCTTCGAAAGCGCCTGCCAGATTCAGATCGCGGCACAGGCAGGCGGGCCGTTGACCATGGTCGATGAGTCCATCCAGGCGACCGCGCAGGCCGATGCGCGCGCGCAGACCGGCGGCATTGGCGGCCGTTTCGTGTGGCCGGCCCTGTTGCGCAAGCTCGAGCGCACCAACCCCGGGTACGACGCGTGATTGATTCGCTGGTTGCGCGAGCGGCCCTGTGCCTTCTCCTGCAAGCGTGTGGCTTGAAAAAAACAAGATGATGGAACACATGAACCCTCAATTGGCTGTCGGCACCAAAGTGCTTGCCTTCGATGTATTCGGAACAGTCGTCGATTGGTACACGAGCATCATGCAAGAGCTCGGCGCGATGAACCTCGACGTGGACCGCAACAAGTTCACGCTGGCCTGGAGAGCAGGCTACATGCCTGCTATTCGGAAGGTCATGTCCGGCGAACTTGGCTGGACTTCGATTGACGACCTGCACAGGATGGTCCTGGATGAACTCCTGGAAACGTTTCGGGTGCTGCACTTGACGGAGGCGGAGAAGCGCAACCTGAACAAGGCCTGGCATCGATTGGAGGCGTGGCCGGATACCGTGGAAGGCCTTACCCGATTGAAGTCGCGATACACGATCTGCACCATGTCGAACGGCAATATCGGATTGCTGGCCAATATGTCCAAGAGCGCATCGCTACCATGGGACTGCATTCTTTCGGCAGAGGTCTTTCGCAAGTACAAGCCCGACCCGGCGACTTACTTGGGAGTCGCTCAGGTGTTCGATATCGATCCAGGCGAAGTCATGATGGTGGCGGCTCATCAGGATGACTTGGCACATGCGCGCGCATGCGGACTGCAAACCGCTTACATCGAGAGGCCGCTGGAATACGGTCCTTTCCAGCGGAAGGACGTCTCTCCCAATGCGGACAACACGCTTCACGCCAGGAATCTGGTGGAACTTGCCGTTGCGCTGGACTGTTGATCGAAGGCCTGGGAACAATTCGGGCAGCACCGCGACGACCCGCTTTCTGGCATTGATCGCCAAGACGGGTGTGGATTTGCGCGTCCCCCCCAATCCTCTTTCCTCGCGCACTCGCGTTGGCTGGTGCGTCCGGTCGTTCAATCCCTGGTGCTGGCAAGCCACGCTAGCGGAACAAGTGGGTACGGTCGAGAAAGAGCATCGCACTTGTCCGCTCGGGTATGCGGGTGGTACGCGCTAGCTTGGCTAGTCATCGACACATTGCACGCTGGTTCAGTGATTCCAATCAGAGAAAGAATCTGGTTCCATCAGTAGTAACAAGAAGAGAAAAGGAGAGAGACACCAATGACCCTCAGGAACATCGCTCTTGCAGCACTGCTGGCTTGTCCGCCGGCTGCATTCGCGCAGTTGTCCGTCACGCTCTATGGCGTCGCGGACGTCAACGTCGAGTACGCCAATCACGTTGCCGCATTGCCCACGGCAAGCAACGGCTTCAATTCCGGTTCGGGGGCCAACGTTGTCCGCATGGATTCCGGTGGTTTATCAGGTTCGCGCTGGGGCCTGCGCGGTACGGAGGACCTTGGCCAGGGACTTCGCGCGCTTTTCGTGCTGGAGAGCGGCTTCGGTCTCGATACCGGCACCCTGCAACAAGGCGGCCGACTGTTCGGGCGGCAGGCATTTATTGGCGTGCAAGATGTGCGCTTCGGTCAGATCACCCTTGGCCGCCAGTACACCTCGGTGTTTGACGCACTCGCCAACTTCGTGCCAGGAGCCTACTCGACCCAGTATGAGCCCACTGTGTTGCAGCAGGGCGCCAACTACCGCGAGGACAACACCGTCAAGTACACCGGCAAGCTCGGTCCTATAACTGCCCTCGCTCACTGGTCGTTCGGTGCCGGGGTGGCACTGCCGGCCGCGGTGGGTGCGGCGGTGCCAATTGGCGGCAACGGTGAAGTCCCGGGCCAGTTCCGGCGTGACACCGCGTATGGCGCCGCGCTGGTCTATGGAGCGGGCCCGTTCGGCTTGACTGCTGGCTACGATCAGTGGAATCCGACCATCGGCACTGGCAGCGGTACCGCTAAGAAGGCTGCGGTCGCCGCAAGCTACAACTATGGGCCGGCGAAGGTGATGGGCGGCTATCGCTGGGGTCAGACCAAGAATGCGACCGACGTCCTGATCCAGCGTGATGACTACTACTGGATCGGCGGCACCTATCGAGTGACGCCGGCGGTTGGCCTGACGCTCGAGTACAGCTACGATGATCTCAAGAGCCTGTTCGGCAACACGAACGTGGCCAACCCGTGGCAGATCGCCTTGATTTCGACCTACTCGTTCTCCAAGCGCACCGATGTTTATCTGAGCACGGCATACGCGAAGCACGCCGGTCTGATGATGGAATCACTGGCGACGACTTTCGCCACCAGCCTCTCCGTGGGCAACAGCTATGCGCTGGGAAATGGCCAGACCTCAATGGTGGGTGTCGCCCTGGGCGTTCGCCATCAGTTCTGAGTGCGCTTGGGACACCGGCAGGAGTAGGTGGTAGGTGGCAGTCATCAGCACGTTGACGCTTCGCGCAGCGGCTCGACGGGCGTCCTCTAGCAAGGCGATGCATGTCGCCATGCACGCAATGATGCCTTGATAAAGCGCTCCTTCGCGCACTCCTGTCCGCCAACGCCACTCCGGGCTTGCAGATCGGACCCAACCCAGCCTGATCGGAAAGCGCGGGTGGCCACCGCAGACTTGGTACGGGGCAGTCACCGACTGCCGCAGCGCCGCCTTGCCAACCGCCGCGAATGCGCATGTAATGGCTGCGTGGCGGGCACAGGCAGTCGGGAGGCGAGATGCGCTGCACGAATTGCCAATTCGAGAACCCCTCGGGAGCCAGGTTCTGCGAGGAGTGTGGGCAAAAGCTTGCGCAGATCTGCCCGCAATGCGGCCACGCATCCAGCCCCGCCGCGAAATTTTGCGGCGCGTGCGGCGCGCTGCTGGCGGACACGGCGGCAGCCTCCCCGCGCGTGTCGCCACCGGTGTCACCTTTGCCGGCACCGATTCACTACACACCGCCCCATCTGGCCGAACGGATTCGCGCGGAGCAGGCCGCCATGGAGGCAAAAGGCGGGCACGCCGGTGGCGAGCGCAAGACGATCACCGCCCTGTTCGCGGACATGGCCGGCTCGACGGCATTGATCCAGGACCTGGACCCCGAGGAAGCCCGCAGCCTGATCGATCCGGTCGTGGCGCTGATGATGGAAGCTGTGCATCACTATGAGGGGTACGTGGCCAAATGCCTCGGTGATGGGATCCTGGCCCTGTTTGGCGCGCCAATCGCCCACGAGGACCATGCGCTGCGCGCACTGTTTGCGGCACTCCGCATGCAGCAGGCCATGCGCTGCCATAGCGACAAGGTGCGGCTGGAACAGGGTGTCCCGCTACAGATCCGGGTTGGCGTCCATACCGGCGAAGTGGTGGTGCGCTCGATCCGCAAGGATGACTTGCACACGGACTACGATCCGGTCGGCCACACGATGCATATCGCCGCCCGGATGGAAGGCGTCGCGACCCCGTCATCGATCCTCGTTAGTGAATCGACCCACAAACTGGCCGAGGGGTATTTCGAGTTCAAGGCCTTGGGGCGCACACAGATCAAGGGCCTGCGCGAGCCGCTGGCGGTGTATGAGGTGCTGGGCCTGGGCGCCTTGCGCACGCGCCTGCAGGTGGGGGCGCAACGTGGCCTGGCCCGGTTTGTCGGTCGCGAGGCCGAACTGAAGCGCCTGGGCGAGGCGCTCGAACGGGCCCGGGCGGCGCAAGGGCAAATCGTCGGGGTGGTGGGCGAGGCGGGCGTGGGCAAGTCGCGCCTGTTCCATGAGTTCAAGGCACGCGCGCAGCAAGGCTGCATGGTGCTCGAGACCTTCTCGGTGTCGCATGGCAGGGCGTTTCCCTACTTGCCACTGATCGACCTGCTGCGCAACTATTTCCAGATCACGGCGCAGGATGACGAACGCCGATATCGCGAGAAGGCCACCGGCAAACTCCTGATTCTTGATCGCGCACTGGAGGATCAGCTGCCTTACTTGCTCTACCTGCTGAGTATCGTTGAACCGGGTTCGGCATTGCCGACGATGGATCCGGCCATCCGGCGCCAGCGCACCTTCGAGGCGATCGCGCGTTTGCTGGTGCGCGAGAGTCAGAACCAGCCGCTCATGGTCCTGTTCGAAGATCTGCAATGGCTCGATAGTGAGACGGAAGCCTTTCTAAATGTGCTCATCGCCGAGGTACCGCGTGCCAAGGTACTTCTGCTGGTCAACTACCGTCCCGAGTACCGGCATGACTGGGGTCAACACACCTGCTACACCCAGTTTCATCTGGAACCGCTGGACCGGGCGGAGGCGCAGGGCTTGCTCACTGCGCTGCTGGGCGCGGACCCGTCCCTTGCGCCATTGAAGCAACTGATCCTGTCAAAGACCGAGGGCAACCCGTTCTTCATGGAGGAAGTTGTCCATACCCTGGCCGAGGAGAACGCGCTGCTCGGCCCGGCTGGAAACTACAGGATCGAGAAGGCGCCGTTGGCACTCCATATTCCGACGACCGTGCAAGGGGTGCTGGCGGCGCGTATCGACCGGCTGCCGCTGCCACAGAAGGAACTGCTGCAGACGCTGGCGGTCATTGGCGCGGAGTTCTCTTCCAGCCTGGTGCGGCATGTCACCGGGCAGCCGGAAGCATTGCTCCACCCGCTGTTGGCTGACCTGCAGACGGGGGAATTCATTTATGAACGTCCCGCCTTTCCCGAGGTCGAGTACGTATTCAAGCATGCGCTGACTCAGGAGGTGGCGAGCAACTCCCTGCTCTCGGAACAGCGCAGCCTCCTGCATGAGCGCACGGCCCAAGCCATCGAGGCGCTGTTTCCCGACCGGCTGAAGGAGTACTGGAGCGATCTGGCGCACCACTACAGCCAAAGCGGCAATGTTCCGAAGGCGGTCGACTATCTGCAGCTGGCCGGAAAGCAGGCACTCCAGCGTTCCGCACAACTCGAAGCAATCCGCCATCTCGGTACAGCCCTCGATCTGCTAAAAAGCCTGGCCGACAACCCGGAGCGCCAGCGCCAGGAACTGTCTCTGCTGCTGGCCCTTGGCCCGGCATGGACAGTAGCGCGAGGCGCCGGGGCGCCAGAGGTGGAGGCGACCTACACACGGGCCCTCGCCCTGAGCGAGCAAGGCGGGGAAACGCCGGAATACTTTTCTGCACAGCTTGGTCTGTGGTCCTTCTATCTTTTGCGCTCTCAACTCAAGACGGCGCACACACTGGCCGAGCGGCTACTCAGCCTCGCGCAGCACACGCGAGACCCGGAGCAGCTTGCAGAAGCGCACCGCGTGCTCGGGGCGACCGCCTTCCGCCTTGGCGAGATCAGTCAGGCGCGTACTCATACGGAGCAGGCCATGGCACTGCTCCGTCCAGACCACCAGTCATACGGGCATTTGCTGCGCGATGCGCGCAACCCCGCCGTGCATCTGCGTTGCACCCTGAGCTGGATCCTCTGGTACTTAGGCCTGCCCGGCCAGGCCCGGGCCCGCAGCGAAGAGGCTCTGGCAATCGCCCGAAAAACCTCCGACCCATTCGGCCTTGCCCTCAGCCTGATCTTCGCGGCTGAACTGTATCAGCGCCTTGGCGAACCGGAACAGGTGTTGGAGTACGCGAATGCCGCGCTCGAGCTTTCGAGCGAGCAGGGGTTTCCATTCTATCTGGCCAGGGCAACGATCCTGCGCGGCTGGGCGCTCGCCTGGCAAGGCAGCCACGAGGAAGGCATCGCACTGATACACCATGGACTTGATGCGCACGAAGCCACCGGCGCGGCACTGGGACGGCCCTCCATGCTGGGATTGCTCGCCGACGCATATGGGAGGGCAGGGCAACCCGAAGTGGCGCTTCGCGTATTGGCTGAGTCGCGGACGCTGGTGAGCAACACGGATGAGCGCTTCGATGAAGCAACGCTGATTCGCCGCCAGGGAGAGTTGATATTGCAGTCGCCTGTCGAGAATACGAGGTCGTCTGTCATGGCCGAAGAGGCAGAGGCGCATTTCCAGAAGGCAATCGCGCTCGCGCGTCGCCAGGGAGCCAAGTCAATCGAGTTGCAATGCGTACTGAGCCTTGCCCGGCTGTGGAAGCGCCAGGGCAAGGGCGATGCGGCGAATCAACTATTGATCGACATCCAGGCGACTTTCGCCGAGGGGGCAGATACCGCGGATTCGCGCCAGGCAAGAGAACTGCTGGAAGGGCTGTCGTAGGAATCCTTGGCGAAGATTTGTTGCCGCCCCCAAGGTCTCCAGTCAATCACGGCCCAATGTAGAGCCCCGTTCAACGATCCGGAATCCGACATCGACGACCCGCTCGGCAACCGCTTCCCCCCGGCACTCGTCCAGCAACATGCGGGCAGCCAGCTTGCCAATGTGGGCCCCGTCGACCTGCACGGTGGTCAGCGACGGCACCATGTGCGCCGCGAAGTCGGCATCGCCAAATCCGCACACCGCGAGGTCCTGCGGAATGCGCAGGCCGCGTGCCAAGGCCTCCGTAATGACGCCTTGCGCTAGCTGGTCGGAGCTGCAATAAATCGCTTCAATGCCGGGATCTCTGCCCAGCAGTTCGGACAATGCCTGCCGGCCCAGCGCCAAGCTGCTTGGCGCCGGCACCACGGCGGTCGGCACGTCATGCCCGACCGTCGACAGGAAACCTTCGCGGCGCACGGCCGCGCGCTGGTCGTCGCCGGTCGCGATACCCAGTCTGTGCCATCCCTTGCCGAGGAAAAAGCCGGCGATCGCGCTGCCGACCTTGAGATGGGAGAACCCGACGGCCATGTCGACGGGGCGGTCGGTCAGGTCCCAGGTTTCAACGACAGGGATGCCGGCGCGCCGCAACCGGTCGCGCGACACCTGCGAGTGGATCAAGCCTGTGACGATTATGCCGTCCGGGCGGCGGCTGATCATGGTGCCGAGCAGCGCCTCTTCACGGGCATGGTCATAGCCAGTCTGGCCCAGGATCAGCTGGTAGCCGGCCGCGTCCAGCGCGTCGGTCAGCGCCTTGATGGTCGGCAGGAACTGCGCCACCGCGATGTTCGGCACCAGTGCGGCCACCGTCAGGCTGCGGCGCGACTTCAGGCTGCCCGCCAGCAGGTTGGGGATGTAGCCGGTGGCTTCGACCGCCTGCTGCACGCGCGCAATGGTCTTCTCGGACACGACGCCCGGATTGCTGAGGGCCCGCGACGCGGTGATCAGGGAGACCCCGGCCTCACGCGCCACGTCATGCAGCGTCACGGATTTTGGGGTGTTGGAGTCGCTCATGCCAATTCAGACCTAGGGAAAATCGCTATGCCAAGTCACGAAGTCACCGGTTGATCCCGGGGAATGACAACGTTATCATACGCCCATTCCGCTCCGCAACGGTTCCATGCGGGTCAGAAAATTGATTGGAGTAGGGCGCATATTCCTCTATAGGGACAGAGCGCCGCATTATACCCAGTCGTTCTCGCCCAAGAATGATAACGTTGTCATGTGCGGCAAGAAGGCCAACCGGCCGGACATCGAACCCATCCCATACCCGACGCACACATGACCCTTTCCAACCGACCCGACACCATCACCGGAATCCGGCTCTCTTCCTGCTATCTGCCGCTGGCGACCCCCATCAGTGACGCCAAGGTACTGACGGGCCGGCAGAAGCCGATGACCGAGGTGGCCATTCTGTTCGCCGAAATCCGGACCGCCAACGGCCATGAGGGCCTGGGCTTCAGCTATGCCAAGCGCGCGGGCGGTCCCGGCCAGTTTGCGCACGCCAGCGAAATCGCGCCGGCGCTGATCGGCGAAGACCCGAGCGATATCGCCCGGCTGTGGGACAAGCTGTGCTGGGCTGGCGCGTCGGTCGGCCGCAGCGGATTGTCGACGCAGGCAATTGGCGCCTTCGACGTGGCGCTGTGGGACCTGAAGGCCAAGCGGGCCGGGCTGTCACTGGCCAAGCTGCTTGGCGCGCACCGCGATTCCGTACGCTGCTACAACACCTCGGGCGGCTTCCTGCACACGCCGCTGGACCAGTTGCTCGTCAATGCTGCGGCCTCGGCCGCGCGCGGCATCGGCGGCATCAAGCTGAAGGTGGGCCAGCCGGATGGCGCACTCGACATCAAGCGCGTGGCTGCTGTGCGGGAACACCTGGGGGACGCCGTGCCGGTCATGGTCGATGCCAACCAGCAATGGGACCGCCCGACGGCGCAGCGGATGTGCCGCACGTTCGAGTCGTTCAACCTGGTATGGATCGAAGAGCCGCTCGACGCTTACGACCATGAAGGCCATGCGGCGCTAGCGGCGCAGTTTGACACCCCGATCGCGACCGGTGAAATGCTGACCAGTGCCGCCGAGCACTGGGACCTGATCCGCCACCGTGCCGCCGACTATCTGATGCCCGATGCACCGCGCGTAGGGGGCATCACGCCGTTCCTCAAGGTGGCAGCGCTGGCGGAGCATGCGGGACTGATGATCGCACCGCATTTTGCGATGGAACTGCATGTACACCTGGCCGCCGCGTACCCGCGCGAGCCGTGGGTCGAGCATTTCGACTGGCTGGAGCCGCTGTTCAACGAGCGCCTGGATATCCGCGATGGCCGCATCACTGTGCCGACAGCGCCCGGGCTTGGGGTCACGATGAGCGAGCAGGCCCGGGCCTGGACGCGCGAACACACCGAATTTGGCAATCAGTCGTAAGCAAGACCTGCACACCAGGTCGTGAGAACAAAAAGGAGACAACCGATGAAAAAGCTGATCGCATCTCTGCTGCTGGGTGCAGCCATGGTGACCGCGCATGCCGCGTGGCCGGAAAAGCCCGTGACGCTGCTCGTTCCCTTTCCCGCGGGCGGATCGACCGACAATGTCGCCCGCATCCTCAGTGCCAAGCTTCAGGCGCAGTTTGGCGGCAGCTTCGTGATCGACAACAGGCCGGGCGCAGCCGGCATGATCGGCGCCGCCATGGCCAAGCGCGCGCCGGCCGATGGCTACACGGTGTTCGTGTCGTCGCTGGGACCGTTCGTGATCGGGCCGCACCTGAGCAAGAACGCCGGTTACGATCCGCTCAAGGACTTCGACTACATCAGCGTAGCGGTGCAGGCGCCTAACGTGCTGGCGGTACCCGTCAATTCGCCGCACAAGAGCCTGAAGGATGTCATCGCTTTCGAAAAAGCCAATCCCAACAAGATGACGTTCGCCTCGGCCGGCAATGGCACCAGCGACCACCTCACCGCGGAGCTGTTCTGGCAGCAGACCGGCACCACCGGCCTCCACGTGCCGTACAAGGGCGGCGCGCCGGCGCTGAACGACCTGCTTGGCGGACAGGTCGATGCCACCTTCATGAACATCAACACCGCGATCCCGCATATCAGGGCCGGCAAGCTGCGCGCGCTTGCCATCACCAGCAGCAAGCGCTCGCCGATCCTGCCGGACGTGGCGACCATGGAAGAATCTGGCGTGAAGGGCGTGACGGTCTACTCGTGGCAGGCCGTCGCAGCGCCCAAGGGCTTGCCGCCGGAGATCAAGGCCAAGCTGCATGCCGCCGTGGTCGCGGCGCTCAACGACCCGGCGGTCAAGCCCAAGCTGCTCGACCTGGGTTTCGAGATCGTCGCCAATACGCCGGAGCAGTTCACGGCGTTCCAGGCGTCGGAGTATGCGCGCTGGAAGAAGGTCATCGAGGTGGGCATGATCACGGCAGATTGATGACTGCCAGCCTGGACAACGCGATCGATTCGTATGGCGTTGTCCGGGCGCGACCCCGGGTCACGTAGAGCGAGGTATTTCCGTCACTCCGGCATCCCCGCCGCGACCCGCGCCAACTCCCGAGTGTCCACGAAGTCGTGGACACGTTTAGCTGGGGCTACGTTGACGCTATCAATATTTCTCTCAAGCCGCCGCTCGAAGCGGCTGAGGTGGAATGGGAAAGCCCGGTGTCGAAGCGGAAAATAGCATTGGCACCGGGGTATTCAGTTGGAATCCTTGTCGCACAACCCGAAGGAGACACGATGCGAACGACCAGAGCGGTATTGCAATGCATGGCAGGCATGCTGATGGCGATGGCCACGGCGGCCGTGTCGGCGCAGCCCAAGTATCCGGCCGCGCCGGTCCGCATGCTGGTCGGCACGCCAGCAGGCGGGACGACGGATGTGATCGCCCGTTTGATTGCGGCCAAGATGAGTCAGTCGCTGGGTCAAAGCGTCGTGGTGGAAAACCGTACCGGCGCTAGTGGCCTGATTGCCGCCGAAAGCGTGGCAAAGGCGCCCGCGGATGGGTACACCGTGTTGATGGCATCATCGCAACTGGCAACGTACCGGGCGCTCTTCGCGACAACGAAGCTGGATCCGGAAAAAGACCTCGAGCCGCTTGGCATCATCGCAACGTCTCCGTATGTGATGGTCGTGCATCCATCACTACCAGTGAAGAGTCTGCCGGAACTGCTGGCGTATGCGAAAGCCAATCCCGGCAAGATCTCGTACGCCGGGTCGACGCCGGGTACCGCGCAGCATCTCGGCTGGGAACTGATCAAGAGCCAGGCGGGAGTCGACATGCAGTATGTGCCCTACAAGGGGACCAGCGCACTGATGCCCGACCTGCTCGCCGGGCGGCTGCAGGCAGGTATTGACAACGTGGCTATCCTGACCCCCTACATCAAGAGCGGACAACTGCGCGGGATTGCTGTCACCAGCCCGTCGCGGACGACGCTGCTCCCGGATCTGCCGACCGTAGCGGCCTCCGGCGTTCCCGATTTCCAGGCAATGGGCTGGTTTGGCGTTTTCGTGACAGCCAAGACACCGCCCGAGGTCGTTACCGCCCTGAAGAGCGCAGTGCGATCTGCCGTGGAAACCGCGGAAGTAAAGGACAAGCTAGCCGGCATGGGAGCGGAACCGCAGAGCGGCGATGCGAATGCATTGCGTACCCTGCTCAAGCGGGAAACCACCGTCTGGTCAAAAGTTATCAAAGACCACAACATCTCGGTTCAATAGTTGCCGCGGGATGGGTGCAGAAGTCGGATAGTCACATCGGAGTAGAAGGTGTCGAAATCGGCGCTCCCCGATTTTTGCACGCTCTCCTTCGCGCCGTCCGGCTCCTTAGATCCTTAGTGCCGCTCAGGCGCGGGTCCAACGTAGCGGCCGCGCGGACGAATGACCTGCCCGACGCTCAATTGCTCCAGGCTATGTGCAAGCAGCCCCACGCTGCGGGCGGTTGCAAACAGGCCAAATGCCGCATCTTCCGGCAGTCCGTAGTGCGTCACCAAGGCCGCCAGCGCCACGTCGATGTTGGGCTGCAGACCTGTCAGTCGAGTCGCCTTCTCGATGAAGCGCGCGATCACGGGCGGTGGGTCGAACAGATTCAGCAGCGCAGTCGCGCGGGGATCGCCTTCGGGATAAAGGTGATGCCCGAATCCGGCAAGCGGCAGACCGGTGGAGAGGTGGTGGGCAATGACTTCGTCCTCGCCCTGACGCTCCAGTTCACTGAACAGCGCCTTCACTCGTCCCGAGGCATCGCCGTGCAATGGGCCGGACAGCGTGGTCAGGCCCGACAACAGGCACGCCGGCAGCGATGCGCCAGTGGACGCCGCGATCCGCGAGGCAAATGCGGAACTCGTCAGCTCATGGTCGACCAGCAGGACCATGGCGGTGCGCAACAGTTCCGCCACCGGCGCCGGCTGCTTCCAGCCTTGTGCAAAGCGGATGTGCAACGGCTGCTGTCCCGGCTGCGCGCCGAATGAATTTGCGAGTTGCCCCACCAAGCTCTGGCCTTCGCCATGCAGGACGCGCGTCATGCGCCCATGTGTGGAATGTCCCGTCGCGGCAAGTTCCGCCAGGGTCTTGAAGGCCGCCACGCGCCCAGGACGGGTCACTCGGGCAGACGACGAGAAATCTACCAGTTGCTCTGCATCCCAGAGAAGATGCGCAGTCTCTTCCAGCGTGGCTGATCCGGCCAGCGCCACGGCGTCCTGCCCCCGGTAGTACAGCCGTTCCCGCACGAACGTGGAAATTGCGGTCGGAATACTTGGCTCTGCACCGAACAGCGTGTTGGTGGCCAGCGTCTCGTATTTGCGCCCCGCTTTCTTGCGCTTGGCGAGCGTCGCCACGTCCTCGGCGCGGTACAGGCTGCGGCGCGTGTCAATGGGGTCGGACACGACTTCGATCTTGCCACGGCTAACGTAGGCATACACCGTCTGCGGCCGTACTCCCAGGCACGTACACGCCTCCTCCATCGATATCCAGGCTCCCATTCGTCACTCGCTTGGCTAATTTATATTGATTTTATATATCAAGATTGCGTTGGTAATCAACTATTGCCTACGATGTGTCCACCTTCCATGCCTGACATCCACTGCTCATGAAGCCGCAGATACTGCAACTGAATCCCATCCTGATTCCCGCCGCGAACGAAGAGCTTGCCGCGCTCTATCAGGTCCACAAATACTTCGAAATCCAGGACCAGGCCGCATGGTTGCGGCAACATGGCGCGTCCATCCAGGCGGTGATCACCGGCGGTCACACCGGGATTTCCCGCGCGATGCTGGAACAATTGCCTTCGTTGAAAGTGGTGGCCGTCAATGGGGTGGGCACCGACGCAGTGGACCTGGGCTATTGCCGCGAGCGTGGCCTGCCCGTCACCGCGACGCTGGGCGCGCTGACCGAGGACGTGGCCGACCTGGCCATCGGTCTGTTGATCGCGGCATGCCGCAACATCTGCGCAGGCGACCGCTTTGTCCGGGACGGCCAGTGGGAACTTCACCCCTCGCCGTCCGCCATTCCGCTGGCGCGCCGCTTCAGTGGCATGCGCGTTGGCATCGTCGGCATGGGCCGTGTAGGTCGCGCCGTGGCCACGCGGGCGGCGGCTTTTGGCTGTCCGATCCGCTATACGGATTTGCGCGCCATGGACGACGTGCCGCATACATTCGTGGCCGACCTGATCGACCTGGCGCGCGACAGTGATGCGCTGGTGCTTTGCGCGGCAGCCGACAAGGCCGAAGGCATCGTCAATGCGGCCGTACTCAATGCCCTCGGCCCGCGTGGCTTCCTCGTCAACGTGGCGCGCGGCCGCCTGGTCAACGAGACCGATCTCGCGCAGGCCATCGAAGCGGGCAGTATTGCTGGCGCGGGGCTGGACGTCTTCGTCGAGGAGCCGCGCGTGCCATTGACGCTGCGCCAGTCTGACCGCACCACGCTGCAGGCGCACCGGGCCAGCGCCACGTGGGAAACGCGCGGTGCCATGGCTCGCATGGTGCTGGACAGCGTGGCGCAAGCCCTGGGTGGCAAGCGCCCCACGATGAGCCTGACCACCTGAGCCAGCAGCTTCGGAGCACGAACCTCATGATCGATTTCGTTCTGCCGCCGCCAGTGCCGTGCGCGCTACCCGTCGCGGACAGCACCACGCATTTCCCGATCGCCCGGGTGTTCTGCATCGGTCGCAACTACCGCTGGACGCCCGACGAACCGGCACCGCCCGACATGCCAGCCTGGTTCATGAAGCCGGCCACCGCAGTCGAACTGGCTCGCGACGCGTTGCCCTATCCGCCCGGCACCGACGAGTTCTGCCATGAGGTCGAACTGGTCGTCGCGATCGGGCGCGGGGGGCGCGATATCGATCCGCGCGATGCATCGGACCATGTCTGGGGCTACGCAGTCGGCCTGGACATGACGCGTCGCGACCTGCAACAGCAGGCCAAGCGGGCGGGTGGCCCATGGGAGCCATCGAAAGCGTTCGACCATTCGGCGCCGTGTAGTCCGATCGTAGAGGCGTCGCGCTGCGGACATCCGGGCGAAGGCGCGATCCACCTTTCGGTCAACGGGGCCGAGCGGCAGCGTGCCGACCTGTCCGGGCTGCTCTGGCCGGTGGCGGAACTGGTGTCGATGCTGTCCCGCTCCGTGGCGCTGATGCCCGGCGACCTGATCTTCACCGGTACGCCAGCGGGCGTGGGGCCATTGCAACGTGGCGACGTGGTCCACGCCGGCGTGGACGGCATCGGTGAATTCACGCTAACCGTCACCGGGTAAGCGCAGCATTACCCCTGTACTACCTGTCGACATCACAACCTCCCATTGGAGACCATCTTGAATGCATCCAGAAAAATCGCGCTGGTGACAGGAGCCGGCAGCGGCGTGGGCCGTGTCACCGCACTGGCCCTGCTCGATGACGGTTGGACCGTCGTGCTGGCCGGCCGGCGCGCCGAACCGCTGCAGACGCTGGTGGCCGCCGCCGCCGCACGCGGGCAAACCGCGGCGGCCGTGCCCACCGACGTGACCGATCCTGCCAGCGTGCAGGCACTGTTCGACACGATCGAACGCGAATTTGGCCGGTTGGACATGCTGTTCAACAACGCAGGCGTGAACGCGCCAGCGGTTCCGATGGATGAGTTGTCGCTGGACGCGTGGTTCAACGTCATCAACACCAACGTCACCGGCGTATTCCTGTGCGCGCGTGCCGCGTTTGCGCTGATGCGCCGGCAGTCGCCGCAAGGCGGACGCATCATCAACAACGGCTCGATCTCCGCCCACACGCCGCGCCCCTTCACCGCGCCCTATACCGCAAGCAAGCACGCTGTCACGGGCCTGACCAAGGCACTGGCGCTCGATGGCCGCGCCTACAACATCGCCGCGGGCCAGGTGGACATCGGCAATGCGCTGACCGAGCTGTCCGAACGCATGACACGCGGCGTGCGGCAGGCCAACGGCACCATCGCGCCGGAACCGATGATGGACGTCAGCCACGTTGCCAATGCCGTGCGGCACATGGCATCGCTGCCGCTTGACGCCAACGTCCTGAACATGACCGTCATGGCTAGCGCAATGCCGTTCGTCGGCCGCGGCTGACACCGCCGATACCGCTGACACCGATTACCGCGCTCCCACGGCTTCGCATCCGTGGGACGCCAACAGAGTTGACATCAGTTAACCAGCATCCAGACGGAGACTCTTCATGCGAATCCCCACACGCCACCTCGCGACCTTGATCGGCACCATGACCGGCTGCGCCGTCATGATGATGATGTCCGGCGCGGCCTCGGCCCAGAGCAACTATCCGGCCCGCGCGGTCACCATCATCGTGCCGGCGCCGGCCGGCGGTGGCATTGACCTGATCGCCCGCGTCGTCGGCGAAAAGCTGTCGGTCAAGCTCGGCCAGCCGTTCGTCGTCGAGAACCGCCCCGGCGCGTCCAACAACCTGGGCACCGCGATTCTTGCCAACGCCAAGCCCGATGGCTATACCATCGGCATCGTCGGCGGCAGCCACAACATCAACAAGTTCCTGTTCAAGAATCTGGGCTGGGACCCCGAAAAGAGCTTCGAGCCGATCGTCTATACGCACGAGATCCCGCTGGTGTTCGCGGCCTATCCCAAGCTGCCGGTCAAGACGGTGCCCGAACTGCTGAGCTGGATGAAGGCCAATCCCGCCGAGGCCAAGGTGGCGACGTCCGGACGTGGCAGCGCACAGGAGATGGCCGCCGAAATGTTCCGCATGGTCAGCGGCGTGCCGGTGCTGCTGGTGCCGTACAAGGGCTCCTCCGCGGCGCATCCTGACCTGATCGCGGGTCGCACCGTGCTCTATATCGACACGATCAGCGCCATCCAGGAGCAGGTAAAGTCTGGCAATGTACGAGCCATTGCCGTCTCTACGCGCAAGCGTTCCAAGGCATTGCCCAACGTGCCCACTGCCGAGGAGCAAGGGCTGAAGGGCTATGATGCCAACACGAACGGTGGCTTCCTGGCGCCCGCAGGCACGCCGAAGGAAATCGTCGCCAAGCTCAACGCCGAGATCAACGCCGCGCTGAAGCTTCCGGAAGTACGAGCCAAACTGGAAGCCGCTGGCATCGAGGTGCAAGGCGGTACGCCGCAGGATTACGCGGCACTGATCAGATCGGACCTTGCGAAATGGGGGAAAGTGGTCAAGGAGGCGGGAATTCAGTTGGAGTAGCGGCCACCTGCTTTCGTAGGCCTGCCGTTCGATGATCGTCAGGTCAATGTCGACAGGTTGTGGGCACCCGGCAAATGCAGCCTCGCCGAAGAATGTAGCTCTTAAGAGCCACGCGCTTGTTCGGACTGCTGAAAACGGGATGATTGCTCGCGGTTACGGAGCGATCGGCCCACTCGTGGCAATACAGGCCATCCTTCTCGCTCGTCTGCCAAGCTATCTCGTTTGATATTGCGTCTTGCCGAACAGAATTTCGCGGGCCTTGTCGTCTCCTTCCGGCTTGCGCAGTTCCGCCATGACCTTCAGGCCCCGCCGGACGGCGGGACGCTCGGCGATCTTGTCAAACCATGCCTTGAGGTGAGGATAGTCGGTGAGCGTGATGCCTTGCTTTTCCCAGCTACGCAGCCAGGGAAAGATCGCGATGTCCGCGATGGAGTATGCGTCACCGGCAATGTAGCTGCGCTTGGCCAACTGCTTGTTGATGACGCCGTAGATGCGTCTCGCTTCATTGGTATAGCGGTCGATTGCATACGGCAGCTTCTCACGCGCATACAGCCTGAAATGGTGCGCTTGCCCGAGCATCGGGCCAACGCCACCGATCTGGAACATCAGCCACTGCAGGACATCGTAAAGCTTGTGGTCGTCAGTCGGCAGGAACCGGCCGCTCTTGGTCGCGAGGTAAAGCAGGATTGCACCGGATTCGAATATCGAGATGGGCTTGCCGTCCGGACCGTCCGGATCGACGATCGCAGGGATCTTGTTGTTCGGGCTGATGGCGAGAAAATCGGGCTGAAACTGATCGCCAGCGCCGATATTGACCGGGTGGGCCAGATAGGGAAGCTCGGCTTCCTCCAGCATGATGTGGATCTTTTGCCCGTTGGGCGTGGGCCAGGAGAAGAGATCGATGGGAGCTTGGGTCATTGGGTGCGAGTTGCTCTGATGAAGGTTCTTAGAGGTCGGTGCGTGCATAGGGCAGAGCTGGCCGCCCGGCTCGGTGCGCTGCGCATCCTGCGAGCTATTCGGGTTTCACTCCGGCCTGGTTGAGCCGTTCGAGAATCACGCGAGTGTTGTCTTCCGCCCACGTGCGGAACTCGGCCTGCGATTTCGAGGGCGCGACCTCGCTGCCAGTGCCGAGCAGCTTGGCCTGAAGCTGTGGGTCGGCCAGCACCTTGCTGGCTGCTGCGAAGAGCCGGTCCGATACCTTCGGCGGTAAACCGGCAGGGCCGAACAGTCCAAACCAGAAGGTGAAATCGAAGCCTGGCAATCCTGCATTTGCCAGGGGTGCCAGGTCCGGCGCAATAGCCGATTGCCGGGGAGTGGTGACGCCCAGCATGCGCAGCGCGCCACCGCGGCCAAGCGGTAACACGGAGGCGGCGGTGCCAAAGGACAACTGCACGTTTCCTGCAGCCACCGCCTGCAGTGCCGGGCCGCCGCCCTTGTAGGGTACGTGCGTCATCTTCACGCCCACGGCTTTTTCGAACGACAGTGCGGCAATGTGCGGCAGGCCGCCAACGCCCGAGGACGAATAGTTCAGTTCGCCAGGCCCCTTCTTCCTGGCGTAGGCGATCAGGTCGTTCAGGTTGGCAATGCCCATGTCCTTGTTGACCGCGAGAATCAGCGGCGACACCGTGAGCCTGGTGATGGCCGTGAAGTCCGCCGGTGTGTACCTGGCCTTGTAGAGCGCCTGGTCAATGCCATACAGCGTACCGGTTGCCAGCCCCAGCGTGTAGCCGTCGGGCGCCGCCCGTGACAGGATCGACGACGACAGTGTGCTGCCGGCGCCGGGTTTGTTGTCGATCAGAATGGGCTGGCCAAGCTCCTTTGCCATCGCGTCCCCGACGATGCGGGCGACGAAATCGGCCGCTCCTGATGGCGAATAGCCGACTAGGATGCGGATAGGCTTGTTCGGGTAGGTCTCGGCCTGGGCCGGGAGGGCGGAAATCGTGATGAGGAGGGCCGCCGCGATGTGGGCTTGAGTCATGGATCGTCTCCTTCCTTATGGATTGGGACGCGCTCGCTGGCGGATCGGCATCGCCGGCGCGCAATCCCTGCGTGGTGACGTCAACGCCCGGTAAACACCGGAGCCCGCTTTTCAAGGAACGCACGGCGGCCTTCCCGGTAGTCATCGCTGTCAAAGCAGCGATCGACCAGCGCAGAGATCTCC
Source organism: Cupriavidus sp. 05T41 (assembly GCF_056396525.1). Classification (NCBI taxonomy): domain Bacteria; kingdom Pseudomonadati; phylum Pseudomonadota; class Betaproteobacteria; order Burkholderiales; family Burkholderiaceae; genus Cupriavidus; species Cupriavidus sp. 05T41. The sequence goes on along the minus strand of NZ_JBFTLQ010000082.1, from coordinate 8,259 downwards.
TCGGCGTCTTGCGCGGCCGAGTACCGTTCGAACGCTCGTACGGCGGACTTGGCTGCATGCACGGTCAGCGGCGCGTTGCCAGCGATGCGGCCCACATATGCATGCACTTGCTGCGCAATCTGCGCTTCATCGACGACAAAGTTGACCAGGCCGATGCGCAGGGCCTCATCGGCCTCGAGAAAGCGTGCGCTGAACAGCATGTCCTTTGCCGTCGACGGGCCAACCAGGCGTGCCAGCGCGGCGATGCCCGCGTAGTCATAGCCCAGCCCCAGCCTGGCGGCTGGAATGCCGAACTTCGAGCCCGGCGTGGCGAAGCGGACGTCGGCACTCAGCGCGAGGGCCAGGCCGCCGCCGATACAAAAGCCCTCGATCATCGCTACCAGCGGTTTGCTCAAGCGTGCCAGACCGGTGTGCGCACCAGACGCGATGTCCGCGTAGGCCTTCTTTTGCTCGGCATTGGAACGATGTTCTTCGAACTCCGAGATGTCGGCGCCCGCCACGAAAGACCGGCCGCCGGCGCCGCGCAGCACGACCACGCGCACTTCCGGGTCGGCCTGGAAGGCTTTGATCGCCTCGCCCAGTCCCTGCCACATTTCGAGTGACATCGCGTTGCGTCGCGCGGGGTTGTTGAATGTGAGCCAGCCGATGCCTTGGTCAGCCTGCGCGATGATCTTTGCCGTGGCGAGCGGCAGTTCGCGTGCGGTGGCGGCGGTCACGCGATCGCTCCCGCGGATTTCAGTCGCTCTATCTCGTCAGGGGCGTAGCCCAGTTCCGTCATCAGTGCTTCGGTCTGTTCTCCGGGGTCAGGGGCCGCGTGATGGAACTGGTCGGGATGCGGGAAGGAGGAAAGGTTGATCGGTGAACGGATCAGATCGACCGTCCCCAGGACCGGATGCGTCGCGGGACGCGTCATGCGCAAGTGCTTGACCTGCGGATCTTCAAAGGCCTGGCCGATGTCGTAGACCGGGCCGCAGGGCACGCCGGCTGGATTCAGGCGCGCGACCAGGTCGGCCACGGTGAATTGCCGGGTCACCGCATTGATGTCCGCGTCCAGTTGGCGGCGATGCGCTACGCGCGCCTGCATGTCCTGATAGTCAGGGTGCGCCTGCAAGGCCTCGGCCCGCAATGCCCCGCAGAAGCCGGCCCACATCGGCGGCGTGCTTGCACAGATATTGACCAGCCCATCGCTGGCCTCGAAGGTGCCCATGGGAACCTGGGTGGGATGCGCGTTGCCTTCCTGGACCGGCACATCTCCCTTGACCGTGTAGCGCGCGCCCTGGAAGTCCAGCTTGTTGAGCATTCCCTCCAGCAGCGAGGTATGCACCCATTGGCCCTCGCCGGTGCGCTCGCGATGGAGCAGCGCCAGCAGAATCCCTTGACCCAGGAACATGCCCGCGGTGGTGTCGGAGATGGCGATGCCGACCCGGACCGGACCGCGGCCGGGCTCGCCGGTGACCGAGCTGAGCCCGGACATGCCCTGGACGATCTGGTCCACGCCGGGACGCTCGCTGTACGGCCCTTCCTGGCCGAAGCCGGAAATGCTGGCCAGGATGATCTTGGGATTGATCTGCCTGAGTTGTTCATAGGTCAGCCCCAGCCGCTCTTTGACGACGGAGCGGAAGTTCTCCACCACGACGTCGCTCTGCGCGATCAGGCGCTTGAGCACCTCCGCGCCCTGCGACGTCTTCAGGTCGATACAGAGGCTGCGCTTGTTCCTGTGGAGGTTCTGCTCGTCCGACTCGCGCCGGCGGCCCGTGACCGAGCCACGGTCCTTCAATGGCGGTGGCTCGACTCGCGTCACGTCCGCTCCCCAGTCCGCAAGCAGCCGGACCGCCGTGGGGCCGGCGCGCGCAATGGTCAGGTCCAGGACCTTGAAGCTGGAAAGTGGAAGGCTGGGCTTGGGTTGGTCAGGCATGAAAGGAGCACTCTCCAAAGGCATGGTTGTAGGGTTGCCCGCGGCTGCAATCCCGCAGCCGCGGGCAACGGACGAACGAAACAGCGCCCGATGTCAGGCAAGCGTGGGCAGGAGGCGAAATGCTGGCGCAGCGTGGTGAGCGCATTTGGCTTGCTGGCACGGCCGTGCTGGCGGAGCACTACGAAAGTCGGGCGGCAAGGCGCGAGATGTTGCCAACGGGCTCCCGCGCCTGTCGAACGCATGGAAGTGCTTTATGCGCAACGGCACGTTTGTCTCCTGCAAGCCGATTCATGATCGCGAATGCATGGCTTAAGTGTACGTTGGTAGCAGTTAAAAATACACAACACACTTGTAAGTATTTATACTGTGGTTTCGCATCGATTATGACGCTAAAATCAGCGACGTTATGCATACACAGATGTCGCAAGTCCAGCCTTACCGTCTCGACGGAGCCCCGAAAGGCATCGCCGGGAGGAAGCCACTGCGAGCAAATGTGCGCGGCTGCACGGTCTCGGCCGCAGGCTTCGACGCCAGCGTCGTCGTCTCCTAACCATGCAAAGCACTTCCGTTGGGGAATTCACATGGAAACAACCGCTATCCGCATCCACAGCCACGGTGGCCCGGAGGTACTCGAAATCTCGACGGTCGACGTCGGCGAACCGGGCCCGGGAGAAGTGCGGATCCGCCAGTCCGCCATCGGGCTGAACTTCGCCGACATCTATCAGCGGCGCGGCGAGCACGGGCCCCACAGCGCCGCGCCGTTCCCGATCACGCTGGGCTCGCAGGGGGCGGGCGTGATCAATGCGCTGGGGTCCGGAGTCGAGGGATTGCGGCTTGGCCAGCCGGTTGCCTGCTTTCAGCCGGGGGCCTACCAGGCAGTCCGAAACGTGGCGGCTTCGCGGGTGATTCCATTGCCCGACGGATTCCCGCAAGACGTGGCCGGTGCAAGCCTGCTGCGCGGATTGACCGCCGAGTATCTGTTGCGCCGGCTGTACGTCGTCAAGCCTGGCGATGCCGTTCTGGTCCACGCTGCTGCCGGCGGCATGGGCCAGATCCTCTCGCAATGGGCGCGGGCACTGGGTGCCACGGTGATCGGCACGGTGGGGTCTGACGCCAAGGCGACGATTGCGCAGGCATACGGCTGCCACCATGTCATCAACTACCGCACCGAGGATTTCGTGGCCCGCACCCTGGAATTCACCAAGGGTGCAGGCGTGGCCGTGGTGTATGACGCGGTGGGCAAGGATGTCTTCCTGCCCTCGCTCGACTGCCTGAAGCCGCTAGGCATGGCGATCAACTACGGCACTGCCTCCGGCGATGTGGAGCGTTTTGATCTGCAGCGGCTGCATGCCAGATCGTTGATGGTGTGCAGGCCAACACTGCGGACGTTCATCAGCGAGCCGGCCGACTTGAGACGCGGGGCCGACGCTCTATTTGACGTGGTGCGCGGCGCAGCCGTGCAACTTGAAGTGAACCGGCGCTACGCGCTGACCGAGGTGCGGCGCGCGCACGAAGAGCTCGAGAGCCGCGCCACGACGGGATCGGCAGTGCTGATTCCTTGATAGGGAAATGATGGAAATGACCATGAAACTGTTCCACGGCTGGCTGTCGAGCGCATCGCGTCGGGTGCGGCTCTGTCTTGCGGAAAAAGGGGTGGACTACGAAAGCGTGCCCATCGATATGAGCAAGCAGGAGCAGCATTCACCAGAATACCTGGCAATGAATCCCAACGGCGTTGTGCCCGCTCTGCTGCTCGCGCCAGGAAAGTCTCTGTACGAGAGCTCGACCATCTGTGAGTACCTGGATGACATTCATCCGGAGCCGCCCCTGCGGCCGAGCGACCCGTTCGATCTGGCCGTGATGCGTAACTTCGTGCGCTGGACCGATGAAAAATCCTTGCCGAACCTGCTGATCCTGAACTGGAGCATCGCGCTGCAACCCGGTGCGGGCCAGTGGACCGACGCGCAACTCCAGGAGCGGCTCGCACGGATCCCAACCGCGGAGCGCCGGGAAGCGTGGATCCGCATTGCCCGCAATCCCTATACCGACGAGGAGAAGGCGGCAGCCCTGCACAAACTGCTGATGCTGGTCGACAAGATGGAAGAGATGCTGGCAGGGTCGCCGTGGCTGGTGGGCGAGCGCTACTCGCTGGCCGATATCGCAGCCGTACCCTTTATCGCCCGCATCGACGAAATTGCGCCCGAGGCACTGGCCGCTGCCACACATCCCCGCGTCCATACCTGGTGGCGCGAAGTGCGGCAGCGCCCGGCGTTCGCGGCCGCGCGCTTCGATCGGTTCGACGCCGCGTTGCGCGCGCGTCAGCTCGAATCCGCCGCTACTCAATAAAGCCTGTCTTCACGAGATGAGCCGGCTTCGGGCCGCAGTTAGTGTAGGCCTTGAATCAGGCCCCAGGCCGCTCAGCGCGAGACACGCAGTGGGCTGAGGCCCTTGCACAGTAAGCCGGCGCCAAGTTCGACTGACACCAGCGGGCATCGCGGCGCAACGCGACAACCGCAATGCAACCATCTTTCAGGACATGACCATGACCGAATCGTCCGGCCTTCCGACCCTTGCCCAGGCAGGGCGCATCGCCACCATTACCTTCCAGAGGCCAGAGGTCGCCAATCGACTGGGACCCGAGGACTTGGCAGAGTTGCATCGCCACATCGAGACAGTCAACGCCGGCGACGCTCTGGTGTTGCGCATTCGTGGGAGGGGAAAGTACTTCTGCAGCGGCTTCGATATCGGCAGCCTGGCTGGCGGGCAGGGTGGCCAGGATGCCCGGCGCGCCCAGAGCGGCTCTGGCTTCGAGGAACTGGTCAACGCGCTGGAAGATTGTCGGCCGGTTACCATCGCCGCGATCAACGGTGGTGTCTATGGCGGCGCCACCGATCTCGCGCTGGCTTGCGACTTCCGCATCGGGGTCAGGCAGACCGAGATGTTCATGCCGGCGGCACGCCTCGGCCTGCATTTTTATCAGCGTGGCATGGAGCGCTATGTCACGCGCCTTGGCCTGGACACGGCCAAGCGGTTGTTCCTGACGGCCGAGACGCTCGATGCCGAGGAACTGGCGCGCTGCGGATTCCTAACCTCGCTGGTCGACGCGCAGCAACTCGAAGACCGCGTGGATGGCCTGAGCGCCACCATCGCCGATATGGCGCCGCTCGCGGTGATCGGCATGAAGAAGCACCTCAACCATATTGCCCGCGCCGTACTGGACGTACAGGTCCTGGCTGCCGATATGCAGCGTGCCGTGCAATCGGCGGACATCCGCGAGGGCGCGTTGGCGTGGAAGGAGAAACGCAAGCCCCGCTTCACCGGGCAATAGGCGAGCCCAGGCTCCGCCATTGCCTGCGCCACTACCATGATAAGAAATCCGGAGACAAAGATGAGTATCGCGAAACGCTTCGCGGCCGTAGCCGTACTACTGGCCGCGCCGGTGTCGCTTGCCTGGGCGCAAGGCACCTACCCCAGCAAGCCTATCCGGCTGATCGTGGGCTTTCCACCGGGGGGCGGCGCCGATGCCGTGGCCCGCGTGGTGGCCGAGCGCATGTCGCGCGAGTTGGGCCAGACCATTGTCATCGACAACAAGCCGGGTGCCGGCACCACCATCGCGGCCGAGGCCGGTGCGCGTGCCGAGCCGGACGGCTATACGCTGTTCATGGGCAGCGCGAACATCTTCGGCTCTGACCGCGTCCTCTACAGGAACATCCGCTACGACGGCCAGAAGGACTTCACCGCCATTTCGCGGTGGACCATCGCGCCCATGGTGCTGACCGTGAACAAGGATCTGGGTGTGAAAACAGTGCAGGATCTCGTGGCCAAGGCCAGGCAGAATCCCGGCAAGTTCTTCTATGCATCGTCGGGCAGTGGCGGCGCGCCGCATATGGCCGGCGTCTATTTCAACAAGCTCAGCGGCACGCGGATGGAACACGTGCCGTTCAAGGGCGGCGCGCCCGCCGTCACCGCGGTGATCTCAGGCGACGCGCAATTGATATTCGGCACACCGCCATCCGTGCTGCCGATGGTAGAGGCCGGCAAGCTCCAGGCGCTCGCGGTGACCTCGGAGAAGCGATCGCCGTTGCTGCCGAAGCTGCCGTCGGTTGCGGAAGGCGGCCTCAAGGGCTACGACCTGACATTCTGGTTCGGGCTGTTCGGGCCGGCAGGCCTTCCTCCTGCCGTTGTGCAGAAACTGTTTGTGGCCAGCCAGAAAGCCTTGGGCGACCCGGAGGTTGTCAGCAAGCTTGCAGCGCAAGGCAATGAGGCGCTAGCCTCGGCATCGCCGCAGGAGTTCAGGCAGTGGGCGATTGCCGAAGGCGCAAAGACCAAGCAGTTGGTGGAGCAGTCCGGCGCCAAGCTCGACTGAAGGAGGGCAGAGTGGCCATTTGCGTATGCGCAGTTCTCCTGTGGGGCCGTCCAGGGCGGTAGAATTGCGCATCTCCATATACGCAAGCTGCAATGTCGGAAGAAAAAATGAGCCGGTCAGAAGCCATCCGCTTCGCCCTGGAGGAGGAAATCCTGTCGGGAAAGCTGCCTGGTGGCGCACAGATCGACGAGCAGCAACTCGTGGAGCGGTTCGACGTATCGCGCACGCCGGCGCGCGAGGCCCTGATCCACCTTGCCGCGGCCGGCCTCGTGACACTTGTGCCCCGGCAGGGGGCCGTCGTGTCGTCCATTACCTTGCGCGAGTATGTCGCGTTCAGTGAAATACTTGTGCAGCTAGAGGCCCTGGCGACCCAACTTGCCGCCCGGCGAATGTCGCTGGAGGAGCGCCAGGCTTTGCGCGAAGCATTCGAGGACGGCGAAGCCGCCGCCCAGAGTGGCGATGCTGAACAGTACCGCATTGCCAACGACACCTTCCACGGTATCTTGTACGACGGCAGCCGAAATGACATCCTGAGTCGCCAGATCCGCACCATGCGTGCGCGTATGCGCGGTATGCGTGATTTCCGCTTCGAGCAGCCCAGCCGGGTCCGCGCGTCGCTTGAAGAGCATCGGGCCGTCCTCGATGCCGTGCTGCGTGGCGACGAAGACGGCGCCGCGCAGGCCATGATTCGCCATATTTCGGCCGGCGGAAACGTCTATGCAGACATGATTGCGGCAATGCCCGGCGACGATGTTGGCGGCCGGGCTCGCGCCAAACGCCCGTGAACGCGGGAGCGTTTCCCAGTTCAGGGTGGTCTGGGCGATATCGCCTGCTTGCCCAATCGCCCAGGCTACTGCCTTGCCATGCCAACGGAATGCTGGCCTTTTCTCGGGAATCTGGTGTCGTCGATGATCACCACCCCAGGTGCGCCTGCGCGCGCACCTGCTCCAGCGCATAGGCGCGCACCGCATCCAGCATGGCTTCGTCCGACCACGGTGCCATTGCCGACGAAATGATCCAGGCGCCAATGAAGAATTCGGTACTACTGGCGGCGGACGGGAAAATCCCGCTGGCCGACGCGTGCGAACTGAGGGACAAGGAAACGCCGATGATTGCAGGACGGGGGGCGCAAAACCGCGTAAGTGCAATAGCGTGCCCTCTACATCGAAACTTAAGGTATGGCAGAGGAGGTCGGTCGCCTCAGAAGGATCACCTTGTCCTTTCCGGCAAGACCAAGTACTGCAGCAGCCATGCTTCCAGAGCCAGCCAATTGCCCGCTGTGTGGCCCTGCCGCTGAACGGATTCGGTCGCCCCAACTACGGGGATTCCGTTACACCTGCCCGAGCTGCGCTTCGTTCGTGGGAAATACTAGCGAAGTCGTTCCTAGGATTGGCGAACGTTTCGGCAGTCCACCAAAGGGGCGGACTGCCTCCATGTGTAAAATGACGGTACATTACCGCCGCCTCCGTGGGGTAGTGTTGCTGGTTTGATGCATTGGGGTTGCACTCAGGCGACGGGGTGCACGCAATTTTGAACTGTCGTCTTGATTGATTCCTCGTGAGCTTATGGTGGACGAAACAACAGATATGACTTTGCAAGAACGGATTGCAAAGGTATTGGCGGATCGCATCATCAAGGGTGTGTTGAAGCCCGGCGAGCGGTTGCGCCAAGACACCTTCGCACACGAGTTCAACATCAGTCATGTACCTGTACGTGAAGCATTTCGTCGGCTCGAATCACAGGGGCTCGTGCTCAGCGAGCCCCGCAAGGGCGTCAGAGTTGCGCATCTCGACGAAGCGTCCCTCGTAGAAATCACAAGGATGCGAGCGGCATTGGAAACCTTGGCGCTGCGGGTAGCAGTACCGCTTATCAGGGACAGTGATATCGCTGACGCAGCCACAGCAATCGAACGCGGCAACCATGCCTCGGATATCGAGGAATGGGAAAGCTGTAACCGCGCTTTTCACGGAGCATTGAT